>CAZUDR010000049.1:12112-13060 GCA_964618715.1 uncultured Undibacter sp.
GGTCCGCCGGCGAATTGCGAGAGGTCGAATGCGTAACGATCAAAACTCACCATGGCCGGATCGGGCTCATCGGACTTGTCCCGCTGCACTACGCCATTCTGCAGGACGAGAAAGGTGCCCTTGTCATTGTCCAGAAGCTCGCCGGCCTCCGCCATAACGGTCAGGCGGTCCTTCTCATTGCGACGGTCATCCAGAAAGATGCCAACGAGCTGGCCGTTTGGGCGTCGCTCACGGATACGGATGGTGACGTTGCTCTGGATGGGCGTGAACCGTCCGGGCTGGACAATGTTGTTGACCACGTCCGCGCGCACCTGCGTGATCCAGTCACGCAGCATGCGCAGTCCATGGGGCGCGAAATAGGCGCTGATGGTGGTCACGAGCACGGCGACCAGCAGCGCCACGATCATGAAAGAGCGAAACAGAAGCCACGGCGACATTCCGGCCGCGTTCATCACGATGATTTCGGAGTCGGTAGACAGCTTGTTGAGCGTGTGCGCGACCGCGATCACCACGGCAATCGGCGCGATCACCAGTACGAGCATCGGGATGATCAGAACGGTGACGGCGATGAATACGAAAATGGTCTGGCTCTGGCTGATGACGATGTCGATCTCGCGCAGCGCCTGCGTCACCCAGATCACGCCGGTCAGGCTGACCAGTACGATCAGGAACGCGCCGATCGTCGTGCGAAAAATATATCGGCTGATGGACCCCATTCGCGGCGTCGTCCCCCAATCCGCCATCACTACTGGCACACGCCAGCGCGGGCTCCGGCGCGTCCCTCCGGCCCGTTAACCCGCCCCCTTAGGTTTACCTTGATCCCTTCACAAAATGGCCGCCCAAAGGCAAAGCCGTTGATCATGCACAATAAACCGTTAAGTGAGCTGACCTTGGGTGCGTCGGCTGTCCGATTCTGGCAAGCGCCTGTGCTTGGCGGCGGACCCCTGT
>CAZUDR010000050.1:0-13034 GCA_964618715.1 uncultured Undibacter sp.
GCATTGCCAGCGTTGCCGCCGCACGCGGATCTGGCCGACCCGCGTGCTCACCGTCCGATCGGGCAACTCCTCGTCCTCCTCAACCGCCGGCGTACCCGGCTGGCCGCACTTCGGGCAACACGTCGTCGAAGCCCCAGCCGACGTTGCCGAGCTGGCGCCAATGGTCGAAGTCCTGCGCCTGGCCGCGGATGTAGATCAGCCCGTTGATCGAGCTTGAGCCGCCCAGCACCTTGCCGCGCGGCGCGATCACTTCGCGGCCGTGGCATTCCGGCTGCGGCTCGGTCGCGTAGCACCAGTTGAAGCGGCGGTCGGAGAACAGCTTGCCGTAGCCCACAGGAATGTGGAGCCACGGGTTGCGGTTCTCGGGGCCGGCTTCGAGCAGCAGCAGACGATGGCGCCCCGAGGCGGTCAGCCGGTTCGCCAGCACGCAGCCGGCGCTGCCCGCGCCCACGACGATGAAGTCGAACGTTTCGGATTCCGGCACGGCAACCTCAATAAAGCCGCGCGCCGTCGTGCGCGTCGAACAGGTGGCAGAACTTGGCGGCGAAGCGGAAGGTCAGCGCGCTGCCCGGCTCGATCGTGGCGGTCGGCCCGACCTTGGCGACCAGGCGATGGCCCTTGCGGTAGTCGAAATGCACCAGCGTCGTGTCGCCCAGCGGCTCCGACAGTTGCGCCACGCCCGCAAGATCGGCGCCGTTGCCGACCAGCACGTGTTCGGAGCGCACGCCGAGCACCACGTCGCGGCCGCTGAGCGCGCCGGGCACCACGTGCGGCAGCGGATGTTCGAGATCGGCCGCGCGGAATAGGCGCCGGTCGCCGCTTGCGTCCACCGTGCCCTCGACGAAGTTCATCGTCGGCGTGCCGAAGAAGCCAGCGACGAAGCGCGTGGCCGGGCGGTTGTAGATGTCGAGCGGGGTGCCGACCTGCTCGATACGCCCCTTGCTCATGACCACGATGCGGTCGGCCATGGTCATGGCCTCGGCCTGGTCGTGGGTGACGTAGACGAAGGTGGCGCCGAGCCGATGGTGCAGGCTTTTCAGCTCGGTGCGCATGTCGACCCGCAGCTTGGCGTCGAGGCTCGACAGCGGCTCGTCCATCAGGAACACATTGATCTGAATGTTGCGGCCGTCCACCCACCCGAGCTTCTGGAGCCCCTCCCGGAACGCCGCGACGCGGGCCTGTCCCCTTGAATCATTCTCGGCAATCGCCATTAACACGCCGATCTGCCGCATCTGATTGGCCTGCTGCGCCTGTCCGACAAGCGGCCACGCCGCCAATACGATGCCTATCAGGGTGAGGATAACTCTGCGCCTCACGGCTTCCCCCCGAAGCTGATGCTTCCACAGAAGATAGCACTAATTCTTTGGTGCGGGGGCACGGAGAGTCGCTATTGGCCCTTAGCCGACATTCCTTTTTGCGTCGCACATGTCCGCTTTCAGGTGTAAAGCGGAAGTGGTTTGCTGCTCACCGCGACGTCCGCTAGTGCACCATAGCGGAAGCGAGCGCGGATGCTGAACGAGGAAGGGGCCGCCTCGCGGGGGGCGCGGGCGGCCTCTGACGCGGCAAGGGCTGGTCGGGGGATAGATCGGGATCGTGGCCTTAGCTTAGCCCGATCCCTTACCGCATAATCGCGGATAAGGTTGTTGGCACCACAAGCGTTAATTGCGGAGCACTTGGGCTATGACCGAGACAAAGCCATCCAACGAGAGGCTTCCCCGCCTTGTCGGTATCAATCATGTCGCGCTCGAAGTCGGCAACATAGAGGAGGCGCTCGCCTTCTACGGCCGCATCTTCAGTTTCGAGCTTCGCGGACGCGGCAAAGGACAGGCATTCATCGACATGGGTGACCAGTTTCTGGCGCTGACCGAGGCACGAGAGCGGCACCAGGATCGCCACCGTCACTTCGGCCTTGTCGTCAACGACCGTAAGGAAGTGCGCGAGCTTGCGCTCGCCGCTGGCGCGCGGATGGTCGACGGGCCGTTCCTAGACTTTTTGGATCCTTGGGGAAACCGTATCGAGGTGGTGGCTTATTCCGACGTTCAATTCACCAAGGCGCCGCACGTGCTCGGCGGCATGAAACTCGATCTTGGCAAGACGGACAAGGCGCTCAGGCAACTCGCCGACAAGGGGATGTCGCCGTAACTGCGCACCCGTCAGGCGATGATTTTCATCGCACCCCGTGGCCGCGCTTTCAAATGGGTGCGCAAGACCGTCATTGCCGCCAAGATCAAAGCCGGCTTATTTTCGCAACCGTGAGGGGATGATGCCCATCGTCTCGAAACGCGCCCGTTTAGCCGACATGGCGTTTTCCGGGGTCAGAGACTTCTATCTTTCATCAAGGTACGCGCATGACCGCGACGATCCCAAAACGTGCGATTTTACCTTCGGGAATCCGCACGAAATGCCGCTCGAAGGTATCGCCTCTGCAATCCGGGAGCGTGCGGTGCCACGGGACAAAAACTGGTTTGCGTACAAGACGAGCGAACCGGAGCCGCAGGCTTTTCTCGCCGACCGGGTCGGACGGGAACTTGGGCTTTCTTTCGAACCAACCGACATCGCACTAACCGCGGGCGCCTTCGCGGCGATCATGGTGGCGTTTCGCTTGGTACTCGACGGCGGTGACGAGGCCGTCTTCTCCGAGCCAGCCTGGTTCTGCTACGAGCCGATGTTGCTCGCCGCCGACGTGACGCCACGCAAGGTTGCGCTAGAGCCACCAGCCTTTGATCTCGACCTTGACGCAATCGAGACAGCGATCGGGCCAAAGACTAGGCTTGTTATCGTCAATACGCCGCACAATCCAACCGGCCGTATCTATGACCGCGAGACGTTGAAGGCTTTGGCCGATCTGCTTGATCGCGCCTCAGCTCGTTTTGGCCGGCGCATTTTTCTACTATCGGATGAACCGTATCGACGTCTGAGGTTCGACGGACGCACCTTCGTCAGCCCAGCCACCTTATATCCATGGACACTCATCTCTTACAGTTACGGCAAGGTGCTGCTCGCGCCAGGGCAGCGGCTCGGATACCTTGCGCTATCACCATCGATGCCGTTAAGCGATCGGCAAGCACTGCGTGACGTGATGTTTTCTGCGCAGATGGCACTTGGCTGGTGTTTTCCCAACGCCGTCATGCAGTACGCAGTCTCGGACCTTGAAACGCTATCAATTGACCTGGATGCGCTAGCGCGCCGCCGCGACCGCCTCACAGAAGGGTTGTTACGCGCAGGCTTCGAGGTGCTGCAGCCAGAGGGAACTTTCTATCTCTGGTGCAAGTGGCCGGCCGGAGATCCGGAGCGGCATTGGAACATCCTCGCGGATCGCAAGGTTTTTGTGCTGCCCGGTTCCGTCATGAACGCGCCGGCGCATTTGCGCATCAGCCTCACGGCGTCAGATCAAATGGTGGAGCGGGCACTGCCTGCGTTCGCCGCAATCGGAGCACCGCAATAACGGCCGACGCCAGACAAAGAAGAGGCCGCCCTGGGGGGAAGGCGGCCTACAGTGTTTCGACAAGGGCTTTGTTGGGGGATGGATCGCCCTTGCTTTATGCGCGTACAGATAAGTCCACTTGCGAGCGATTCAAGGTGGTGGACAACGCAGGACCAATAAGCCCGATCTTCTACGCGAGCGTCGACGACGCCCCGCCGACGCCGGGCGCGTACGTGCTGGCGATCGAGCTGGCGCGGCCGCTGACAGTGGCGCTTCCCGGCAGGCCGGCGACGAGGATGAGCGCGGGTCGCTACCTGTACTGCGGCTCGGCGCGCGGGCCGGGCGGGCGTGGGCGCTCCCCGGCGGGGACGAGTGCGAGCTGGCGGCGGCGCTGGGACGACCATCCACCTTAATGTCTGGAGCAGCCTCGTGCGAACTGTTCCAGCGCCCTCGCCGCGGTTCCATAATCTGCCATACTGCGAAGCCGCGTCGCCCACAGCGATCAGCCCCGCGCCCTGGTTTGCACATAGATACTCTTCGGCGCCGCGGCAAAATAGTGAAACAGCGCCGGACACAGCCAGCCCTCCATGGCGAGCGCCTCCAACCGGTACCAGTTGCCGCCGTCCGGGTCCTCGCGCAGCCAATTGAGCCGGTGCTGATGGCCGGGAAAGGGGGTCGCGGAAAAGATCAAAGTGAACCCTTTGTCGGCATCCGGAATGTCGGCAACGACGCGGTCAATCATGGTGTCGGCGCCGGCAACAAAGGGCTCCTTGTCCAGGCCAACCCGCGGATCGTCAAAGACCCACATGCCATGATGCTTGTAAGGCGATATGACGTTGATGGTGTTCATTGCGCGCACCGACTCGCGTCATGCCCCGCCAATGACCTAAATCGGACAAGCCGACATCGCCGGTACCTACTTCATCACGCGGCAACGGTGCGACGCACAGCACCGTAGCCGCCGCCGCCCGGTGTCTCCAGCACGACCAGATCATCTGGCTGCATAGTAATCTTGCGAGATTCTGAAAACGCCTCCCCATTTATGAAACAGTGTCCTGGCATGCCTCGTCCGCCCCCTGCGAGGCCTTCGGGGCCTTCCTTGAGGCAGGCCGGAGAGACGTTCAAGACCCAGGGATTTCTTGTGTTCATTTTGAAGGAGATGACCTGACCGTCGCCTCCCCGGAACGTGCCCTGACCGCCGGAACCACGCCGAATTTCTTTGCGCTCGAACACAATCGGCATTGCAGCCTCAAGGATTTCGACCGGCACAGCGGAGACGCCCGCAGGAAAGCAGGTGGCGCTCAAGCCCGGCTTGCCAGCACGCGCACCCATTCCCCCCGAGTAGTTGAATACGGACGAAATGAAGTTCTTGCCGTCGTCGTGGCTTCCCTGAACCTGGACTGTCCAGACCGATCCTGCGCCTTCGGCAATGACGCGATCCGGCATGAACTCAAAAAGCGCCTTCAGGATCGGCATCGGTACGTACATCCCGACCACATGCCTCGCGTTCACCGGTGCCGGATAGCTGCAGTTAACGATGCAGCCCTTCGGGGCAACGATCCTGATCGGAGCGAGGCTGCCGTGATTGTTCGGTACCTCGGGATTGAGACACGACCGAACGGCGAAGGCTGCGTAAGCGTGCGTATAATTCATGACAACGTTTATGCCGACTTTGCTCTGAGGCGAGCTGCCCGCAAAATCAACGGTTATCTCACCAGCGTCGCCATCAACGGTTACTGCGCTCTTCAGCGTTATGAGCTCACCTCCCGGCCCGTCGAAGTGGCTCTCACTGTGCGAAGTTCCGGAGTGCAACTGGCGAATCGCGCGACGCGTGGCCGCCTCCGAGCGGAAAATGATTTCATCGGAAAGACCTTCAATATCCTGCAAGTTATGCGCACGGCAGATCGCGACAAGCCGCTGCGCCCCTGTCCGGCAGCTCGAAACCTGCGCCGCGAGATCGCCGAAGACATAATCGGGTGTGCGCACATTGTGCCTGATGATGTCGTGGAGAAGCGCGTTCGGTTGACCGCGTTCGTATAGTTTTGCAGGTGGAATCCAGAGGCCTTCCTCATGCACGTCTCGAGCACCGGCGCCGAGGCCATAGCCGCCTATATCAGTATGATGTGCAGTTGCCCCGACATATCCGATCAGCTTGTCTTCCATAAAGGCTGGGGCCATGACTGTTATGTCGAAGAAATGACCTGCGCCAATCCACGGATCGTTGGTCACCAAAACATCGCCCGGTTCGAGCTGGTCCTTGAACCGGTCCGCCATCGTTGCGCCCGCAGCCGCAAGCGAATTGATGTGCCCCGGCGTCCCCGCAGTGGTCTGCGCGACGACGCGAGCACGATTGTCAAACAGGGCGGTCGCAAGGTCACCAGCCTCGCGGACAATCGGGCTGAACGCGACCCGCTGCAGTGCCCGTGCCTGCTCGGTCACGATACTTTCCAGGTTCGACCAGAGGATTTCGAGTTCAATGCTGTCCATTGCGCTCACCCTGCGTGGCAACCACGCACCCTGTGTTGTCCGCAACCGCTTGCCAGCCCGGCGGGATTACGACCGTGGTTTCCCGCTCTTCGATGAGCGCGGGTCCTTTCACGATTTGATCGAGTGCCAGACTGTGCCGATCATAGACAGGCACCATTTGCCCATCCCACAGATGCACTGCGCGCTGACCTTTCGGCGGGGCACTCGGACCGCGCTTCGGCGCGGACACCAAGATCTTCGGAGTGGGTCCGAGAGCAACCAGACGCCAGTTTACGATTTCGACCGGAACGTGAGATGGTGCAACACCATAATGAGCCAGATATGTCCGCGAAAATATCTCGGCGATTATTCCTGTATCGCGTCGCACCCTCGGGTCCGCTGGAAGCGTAATGCCTATCTCGGTCTGTTGACCCGCATAGCGCAGGTCGGCGCCGAACTCGAAATGCACCTGGTTGGCGGTTGTGCCAGCTTCGCCCAGGGCCGTACCCGCTTCTGTCGTTAGCTCGTTGTAGATCTGTTCCACGTCGTCCCAGTCGAGATCGGCAAGCGTCGTCACAGCGCTACGCACGAGATCGAGCCGTGCGGGAGCAACCAGCGTTCCATATGCAGAAAGCACGCTCGCCTGGGGTGGGAAAATGACTGCTTTGCTCTGCAAGAGCTGCCCGACCTGGCATGCGTGTACTGGCCCGGCACCACCAAATGCCAACAGGGGAATTGCACGGTGATCAATGCCCCGGTCCGTGGCATGGGCCCGCACCGCTCCGGCCATCGCCTCGGCGACAATGCGATAGACCCCGGCGGCCGTTTCGATGGCGCTCTTCTCGACCTGCGCGCCCAGTCGCTCATAGGCCAGTTGAGCTGCTCCAGAGTCGAGTTTCATGTCCCCGCCGAGAAAGTTGTCAGGGGCGAGCAGGCCGAGGATGAGATAGGCATCGGTTACTGTCGGCTCAGTACCACCACGACCGTAGCATGCGGGACCTGGTTCGGAGCCCGCGCTCCGCGGTCCGACCTTGAGCAAACCAAGCGTGTCGATGTTGGCGATGCTGCCTCCACCGGCTCCAATCTCGATGAGATCAATCGCCGGCACCATCACCGGCATACCGCTGCCCGCCTTGAATCGATAGCGCCGGTCGACTTCAAGCTGCCCTGTGACCAGTGGCTTGCCCTGTTCGATCAGACAGGCTTTGGCCGTGGTTCCGCCCATGTCGAATGACATCAGATGCGGTATCTTCAGCAATTCCGCAAAGTGCGTGGCGGCCAGTGCGCCAGCCGCGGGCCCACTTTCCATCATGCGAACAGGGTGTCGGCCTGCGATGTCCGCGCCGATGATGCCCCCCGAGCTCAACATGATCAGCGGCTTGTTGGGGAAACTCTCATCATGCAACCTTCCGGTGAGTGCGCGCAAATAGGGGTGAACTATTGGGGCCGTATAAGCATTGATCGCCGTAGTTGACGCGCGCGCGTACTCGCGGATCTGCGGTGCGACGCTGGAAGACAATGAGAGATACACGTCTGGCAATGCTTTGGAGACCAAATCGGCGGCGCGGCGCTCATTTACCGGATTCCGATAGGCATTCAGAAAACAGATTGCGACAGAAGCTACATCCAGCCGACGCAACTCCTCAGCGATACGACTGACATCGTCGCTAACCACTTCCAGTGCAACACTGCCGTCGGCGAGGACGCGCTCGTTTACACCAAAGGTGAGCTCCGTAGGAATGAGCGGTTCTGAATATTCGATCTGCAAATCGTAGATGTCGTATCGATGTTCTTCTCGGATCGTGAGCACGTCCTTGAATCCTTCAGTGACGAGCAGAGCTGTCACAGGACCCCTTCGTTCGATCAATGCATTGGTAACTGTGGTCGTGGCGTGCACGACCAGGCCGTCCACATCAGCTGGCCTGATATTTGCCTTGGCGAGCACCTGACGGACGCCGGTAAAGAAGCCTTCCAGCAAATCACGATGGGTTGAAAGTGTCTTGTCGACCCAAAGTCGGCCATCGCTTGCCCGCAACACGACATCGGTAAATGTTCCGCCGATATCGACGGCCAGCGAATAGGAACTCAACATGTACTCCGGGGCGGCACTGTTTTCATGACTCTTTCATATCAGTTACCGCGAAGTCTTTAGCACACCTGGTGGGAGAAATTAGCGCAATGATTGCGGCCACGTTATCTCCAGCCTCCTCACGCAGTCGCATTATCCCATACGGCACGGACGATTTGCTCCGGCTTCACCGGCGTCGAATTGAACTCGACCTTGTATTGTGACAGTGCATCAGACACTGCGTTCGCGATCACGACCGGCGGCGCGATGGCGCTTCCCTCGCCCACGCCTTTCACACCAAACGGATTGAGGGGGGATGGCGAATGTTGGTGGATCAATTCAAGATGCGGCATGTCAGCGGCGACGGGAACAAGGTAATCCATAAACGAGCCGATCAGCAGCTGACCTTCGTTGTCGTAGGATATTTCCTCAAGCATGGCGCCGCCCAGTCCCTGGATTGTACCACCATGGATCTGGCCTTCTACAAGCATCGGGTTTACCACGACCCCGCAATCGTGAACGATGACATATTTCTTGATGTCGACGTGGCCGAAATTGATATCCACCTCGACGATCGCGGCGTGGATCGCGTAGGACCAAGTCACCGTTGAGGGCTCGAAATAAGCGGTCTCTTCCAGCCCGGCAGACACACCCTCGGGCCGGCGGTTGTCCCAACCCGGACGTGCAGCCCTGCTGACATCCGCCAGCGTCACCTCGTTGCCGGGAACGCCAACCACTCCGACGCGTCCATCGCGCAATTCAAGATCGCCGGGCGAACACTCAAGCATATGGCCGGCAATAGCGAACACCTTTTCGCGCAACGGTTCGCTGGCGTGGTGGATTGCGGCTGAAAACGTCACCGTACTGCGGCTGGCGATGGTCCCGAAGCCGATCGCGACCGCCGAAGTATCCGCCAGCGCGACGACCACGTCATTCGGATCGACCTTCCAGGTATCGGCAACAATCTGAGCAAAGATCGTCTCCATGCCCTGCCCCTGCGGACAGGCACCGCCCGTGACATAGACCTTGCCAGTTGGATCGATGCGCACCGTGGCGCTTTCGAAAGGACCGACACCGGTGCCTTCGACGTAACAGCCGAGCCCCAATCCGAGGTAGCGCCCTTCCGCGCGTGCGTTCCGCTGGCGTTCCCGAAATGCTTCGGCACCGCCGATAGCTTCGATTGCGCGCTCGAGCGCCTGCGGGTAGTCGCCGCTGTCGTAAACAATAGGCTCGCCATCACGATAAGGCACCCCGAGCTTGTACGGCATTTCGCTATTCGGAATGAGATTGACCCGCCTAACGTCGACCGGATCCAGACCGAGTTCGGTCGCGATCAGATCCATCATGCGTTCCATAGCAAAGGTCGCCTCGGGACGCCCTGCGCCGCGATAAGGGGCGTTCGGCACCTTATTGGTCGAAACGATCCGCGAGCGGACGGCAAAGTGATCGAATTTGTACGGTCCGGGCAAATGCACCGCCGTGTTGTAGGCAATGCCCGATCCGATCGGATTCCATGCGCCGCAATCGACAATGAAATCGTCGCGAAAGGCCAGAAGCCGGCCCTTATCGTCAAAGCCAACTTCAACATCGTGAATCTGGTCGCGCGAATGGCAGGCGCTGATGAAATGTTCATGACGATCTTCGATCCACTTGACGGGGCGCCCGACGGCACGCGCCAGAAACGGGATCAGCAGATCCTCGGGATAGACGTGACCTTTCACCCCGAACCCCCCGCCGACATCAAGCGCGACGCAGCGGATACGCGCTTCCGGCATACCGAGAATGGTCGAGGCCTCGCGCTTGAGCCAATGAACGACCTGACAGGACGACCAGATCGACATCGAATCCGTGCGAAGGTCGTAACTGCCAACGACGCCCCGGCACTCCATCGGCATGGCCGCATACCGATGATGATAGAAGCGGCGCTTGAGGCGATGCGGCGCCTCCGCGAGTGCGGCCTCGGTACTACCTTTACTGATCTGGAAATCGCCGATTATGTTGGTGCCGTACTGCTCGTGCAGCACCGCGCTTCCGGCCTCAAGCCCGGCTTCCGGATCGACAACCGCAGGTAATTGCTCCAGCTCAACCATCACAAGCTCGGCTGCGTCTTCAGCCTGATAACGCGTTTCGGCAAGCACCACAGCGATGGCCTCGCCGACGTGGCGCACCTTGTCGTGCGCGAGCAATGGTTGCTGCGGATTGAGAAACTTGTGCTGGACCTGCGTTGTCCACTTGCTCGGAAGTGAGAGTTGCGTGTCCGGCACCGGTGGCAATTGCTGAATCAGGTCGGTCCCGCTCATCACGAAGGCAACGCCAGGCGCTGCCGCCGCGCGCGACAGATCGACCGAGCGAATGCGCGCATGCGCCACCTGGCTGCGGACGAACGCGGCATGCAGCGTACCGGGCAACTTCAGGTCGGCGATAAACTGGCCCTGACCCGTGATCAGACGTGCGTCCTCGCGGCGCGGCATCGCGCGTCCGATGTATCCTTTTGTCGGATCGTTCATGCGTCCACGCCTTTATGGGCCTTCTGCCCGCATTTCAGCCGCCGCAGCCATCACCGCCTTCACGATGTTTTGATAACCAGTGCAGCGGCAGATCACGGCAGACAGTGCCTCCCGCACTTCCGCTTCGTCCGGGTCCGGATTCATATTGAGGAAATCGAGTGCGGCGATCATCATACCGGGCGTGCAAAACCCACACTGCAAACCGTGATGTTCGTGAAATGCGCGCTGCAACGGATGCAGCTTGCCGGCTTGCGCAAGCCCTTCGATTGTGACGATCTCTGCGCCATCGGCCTGAACCGCGAGCATGATGCAGGAACGCGCCGCCTCACCGTTCACGAGAACCGTGCAGACACCACACACACCGTGCTCACAGCCGACATGCGTGCCCGTTAGCGACAGTTCCTCCCGCAGGAAATCGGCCAGCAACATGCGAGGCTCACAACGCCCCTCGCGTGTCTTGCCGTTCACTTTGATATGGACATCAACCCGCTCAGTCATGCTTATCTCTCAGATGCATTGCCCTGGATGCGCGTCTATAAATTTGATCTCGCCTGCACAGCTGTCGGTTCGGCCGGCTCTAACCCACGCCTCATTCATCACAACTTGGCACTCCTCAAGACAAACCCTCCTCAAGCGAGCGCGCTCCGCAGAGCGCGCTCGGTAAGCGCTTTCGTGAGATGACGGCGATAGGCCGCACTCGCGTTGCGATCTTCAAGCGGTTTGACAATGTGGGCTGCTTTTCTCGCGGCTTCCGTAATGGCGGTTTCGTCGACCACGGTCCCTTCCAGACACCGCTCGGCCTCCATCAACCGGGTGGCGACGGCTGAAATGCCGGCGGTCGCAATCCGCGCCTTCGTGCAAACGCCACCGTTTTCGACGATTGTCACCGCAACAGCGCCAATGGCGAAGTCGCCGCGACGGCGCGAAAACTCCTCGATCGCATGACGTGTACCGGACGCCATCGCCGGAAAGCGCACCTCGGCGAGCAACTCATCGTCGGCAATGCTCGTCGTCATCGCATCGCAAAACAGGTCTGCCGCGGCAATGGTGCGCGCCCCTTGGGCTCCGCGTACTTCGACCTCGCCCTCCAACACTTGCAGGATCATTGGTAATTCGGCTGCGGAGTCGGCATTGGCGATCGATCCGCCGATGGTACCGCGTGAGCGCGTGGGCAGGTGGCCGACCATCTGTATGGCCTTCTGCAATAGCGGTAGCTGTTCGGCGACAATCGGCGAGAACTCGATCGTACGCTGGCGCGTCATTGCGCCGATTTGCACAACGTCCGCGGCGGATTTGATGTAGGCAAGCTCCGGGATCCGATTAAGGTCTATGATGACCGCGGGCGCCGCGAGTCTGAAATTCATCATGGGCAATAACGTCTGGCCGCCCGCGAGCAGGCGCGCATCGTCCGCGTGCTGCGCAAGCAGCGATACGGCCGCGTCGATCGTGGTCGGCGCGTGGTAGTCGAAGGCCACAGGCTTCATGAAGCACTCCGCGTCGAACGTGCGAACGCGAAGCTCGGTAAGGCATCGCGCTTCAATTGCCGCTGGTTCAACTCTGCACCTTCAGGTTTCCGCCCCACATACGACGGCCAGCCAGCAACGTTCTGGCTACACTGGGAATATGCCACGGCAATATCCACCTGTCTCTTCCGAAAATCACATCCGGACACAGTGAGGAGGCGATTGCGAACAGGACCGAGATGGTGGCGTTCGGTTCACATACTGAACCGCTCGTCCCAAAACTATATTCACTTCAAGTGCCAGATGAATCTGCACCATGGTATAGCAGGGGGCACATCGTTCAAAGATATCTCGCAAATATCTGGCACCTCGCTCGCCACCGTCTCATTTGAAACGCGCTAATTCTCCGAATTAGTTCGCCTGTTTGCGAGTTCGAATAAATCCGACTCCTGCCTTGTCGGTGTCGAGATTCGGCTTCGACTAGCCGGCGTGAACCCAAATTCTGATGCTATGCGCATCATGATCTCGGCTTGGCGGTTGGCGATCGAGACATAGGGCGACTGGATCGGATAACCGGAGGGCGATTTGACCATGGTGCCGTATTTCTGGATAGCTTCGATCGCCTCAACCCAAAGTCCGTAAGCGTTGCAGTATGCCGCAAGCGCCGCGCGGTCGAGTGTCGTCAGAATCCTGAGGGATCTGAGCTCTGCAGCCAGTCGATCCCATTCCTGCTTCGCGACCGCTCCAAGTTCCGGGGGGCACTCCGGCACGGCCGGCTCCGGCTGGGGCTCGTTCGGGTTCAGCGGACGCTTGCCTGGATTGCCGGTGAGTACCTTCATGCGGCTTGGCTTTGGTCTTCGGCCACGCATGTCAGTTCTCCGAGTCGGATGCTGCGTCGGCGGCGACATCGTCAAATACCCAACCGTCCGCCAGGCGGCTCGCCTTTGCTCCACTGCTTTTCCGCGAGGGACAACCAAGCCGTTAGTACAGATCGCCCACAAAGACCGTCGCATAGTACAGAGGCCGGTTGGCAAGCCTCGCAAATTCAGCCCGCGTAGCGACCGAACTGGATAACAAGAGAATTTTGGCCTCGGCGGGCTGGCGGA
>CAZUDR010000051.1:0-9688 GCA_964618715.1 uncultured Undibacter sp.
TCCATGGCCACCTTGCCCTTGAGCCGCTCCGTCAGGATGCGCGACCCCTCGTTGTGAACGCCGCGGCGGCCCATGTCGATTGCCTCGATCTTGTCGGGCGTGGCCGTGCGGATCGCCTCGTAATAGCTGTCGCAGATCAGATGATAGTCCTTGACGATGCGGCGCAGCGGCGACAGCGACAGCAGATGCGCGACCACCGGCTTGTCGTTCTGGTCACGGATGTCGAAGACAAGACGGTTGCCGGTGATGCTCAACCGCAGCGTATAGGGGCCACCGCTGTGGCCAACCGGCGCGAAGGAGTTCTGTTCGAGCAGATCGTAAATGGCGACCTGGCGCTCGTGCTCGACATCCGGGTCGGAGCGGCCGATCGTTTCCTCGTCGAGCGTCACGGCGACGAGGCGCTGCTTTGCGCCCTTTGTCCGCGCCTTGCTCATCGGTTCAGTCGGATGGCGACCGAGCGTGCATGCGCGGTGAGTCCTTCCGCCTCGCCGAGCGCGATGGCGGCGGACCCCAGCGCGCGCAACTGCTCGGGTCCGCATTTGAGCAGCGAAGTCCGTTTCATGAAGTCGAGCACGCCAAGGCCGGACGAAAACCGCGCCGAGCGCGCGGTGGGCAGCACGTGGTTGGAGCCGGCAACGTAATCGCCGATCGCTTCCGGCGTGTGCGCGCCGATAAAAATGGCGCCGGCGTTGCGGATGCGACTGGCCAGTGTTTCGGCATCGGCGGCGATGATCTCCAGATGCTCGGGCGCGAGCCGGTCGACCAGCGGAATTGCCTCGTCGAGGCTGCGCACGGTGATGATGGCACCGAAGCTGCGCCACGACGCGCCGGCGACCTTGCTGCGCGACAGCGTCCCGACCTGCGCTTCCACCGCCTTGTCAACGCGGTCGGCGAGCGCGACGTCGTCCGTGATCAGGATCGACTGCGCGCTTTCGTCGTGCTCGGCCTGCGCCAGCAGGTCGGCGGCGACCCAGTCGGCATTGCCGGTGCTGTCCGCGAGGATGAGAACTTCCGACGGACCGGCGATCATGTCGATGCCGACCTTGCCGAACACCAGCCGTTTCGCGGCGGCGACATAGGCGTTGCCGGGGCCGACGATCTTGTCGACCGGCCGGATTGTTTCGGTGCCGTAGGCCAGCGCGGCGACCGCCTGCGCGCCGCCGATGCGGTAGATTTCATCGACGCCGGCGATCCTGGCGGCGGCCAGCACCAGGGGCGCGAGCCTGCCGTCGGGCGACGGCACGGTCATGACCACGCGCGGGCAGCCGGCGACCTTGGCCGGAACCGCGTTCATCAGCACCGACGACGGATAGGCGGCGGTGCCGCCCGGCACGTAGAGGCCGACCGCCTCGACCGGCGTCCAGCGGACGCCAAGCTCGACGCCGAGCGGGTCGGTATAGCGTTCGTCGGTTGGCTTCTGCCGGCGGTGATGCGCCTCGATGCGGTCGCGTGCCAGCCTGAGCGCATCGAGCGCCCTCTGGTCGCAGGCCTTCTCCGCCGCGTCGAGTTCGGCCGCACTCACGCGCATGCCGGTCTTGCCAGGATCGACCCGGTCGAACTGCAACGTCAGCCTGGCAAGTGCCGCATCGCCGCCAGCGACTACCTGGTCGATGATGTCGCGGACGATCTGCTCGACGTCAGCCGCCGTCTCGCGCTTGACGCCGAGAAAGGCGCGAAAGCGATCGGCAAAATCGGCGTCCTGACTGTCGAGCCGTGTCGGCATGTTGCTGTTCCCGCCGGATCATGACCGGGTGACAGGTCAATGGGTGATGGACCGCATGGCGTCAACCCTTCCAGGGTCGGTCGCAGGCGGGCCCCAAACAAAAGGCTCCGCCATGGGACGGAGCCTTGTACCAGTCACTGAAGAAGTGACGCCGGTTACATCTTCTTCTTTTTGGCCTTGGCCATTTTCGGCGGCTCGTAGGCACAGGTCCACATGCATACGCCGCCGACTTTCTGATTGCAGTCGACGACCGTCGCCGTGCACACGGGATTTGCACCGACCTTGACGCACGAGCAGCCCACCGTTGCGGCCTGGGCAGGCACGCCTGCCAACAGCCCGACGCCGAACGCCAGTCCCGCCAGAATGACGAGTTTGCGCATTGCCGTTTCCCCCTGTTGCGAAGGGCATCATTACGCCGCCGGACCGGAAAAATGGCAAGCGCGGCGTCGCCTCCCGGAGGCATGGAAGCCGGGTTGCAAACCGGAATCTTGACCTGACCGGGCGCGGGCCGGTCAGGACCGGGCGGGGCTGACTGCCTTGTCGGCCGGCTCGTCGGGCTCGGCCTCCGCTTCGGCATGGGACGGGCATTTGGCGGCGGTCCAGACCGGGCCGAGATCGGCCAGTTCCGCCTCGAGACATTCGACGTCGAGGCGCAGCGCAGCCCCGCCGGAAAAGGTCAGCGTCACCACGCCGGCCGGCGCATCGGTTTCGGCAAATTCGACCGCCAGCAGGTTAAGCACCGCGTCCTTGCCCGCCGGATCGACGTGGCGGCACTTGCAGGAGAGGACGCGCTCGAAGCGCAACGCCGCCCGCCGGCGGCGGAACTGCGGCTTCCGGGGTTGTACACCTTCCCAGTCGAACCGGTTGATCCCGACCACCAGGCGCTTTTCCTGTGGCCGCCAGTGCACGTCGGCGACCTTGACCACGGCGTCCTGGACATGGGCGGACACCACCTCGAGATCCTCTTCGTCAAGGACAACGAATTTCAGCATGTCCATGGGACAGCGCTCCGGCTACCGGATCAGAGAGGTAGGCAAGGCGCCGCGTCCGATCAAGATGGCATCTCCTAGAAAGCCGGCTCGAGCCCGGCTGCGGTCCAGCGGCCGCGGGTGGCCGGGTCGGTAAGCGCGCGCAGAAACGCGGAGGCCTCGTCCTTCACCGGACTGCCGACGGGGATCGCCGCCGTGTAGGTTCCCTTGTTCTGCAGGTCGCCGGGCAGCGGACCGACGATGTGGATGCCCTTCACCGTGAGCAGCTCGCTGACAAAGGTGGTGCCGATCTCGACCCGGCCGTCGGCCACCGCCTGCGCCACCTCGTAACCGCGGTTTCCGAGCACCGCCTTGCCGGCAACCTCGTCAGCAATTCCCATTTTTTGCAGCAGGCCGGCGAAAAAGGTGCCGGAGGAGCCGCCGGCCGCCGGATTGGAATAGGACACGCCCCTGGCGGCGATGAGCGCCTTTTTGAATGCCTCCGGGGTGGAGATGTCGGGCACCGGTGCGCCCTCGCGCACGGCGACGCCGGTGACGGTGCGGCCGAGATCGGTGACGCTTTCCGGCGCCACCTTGCCTTCCTTCGCCATGGCTTCGATATCAGCGGTCGGCAGCACGATGACGTCGAAGGCGTCGCCCGCCGCCAGCCGCTTGCGCACGCCGCCGGCGGTGTTGAAGGCGAGATCGAGCGTGTGACCGCTCTGCTTTTCGAAAGCGGGACCGAGCGCCCGCACCATCGATTCCACGGCGCCCGTGCTCATCACCCTGATCGTGGCCACTGGCGTTCCCCACTTTTTTCGGGCGGGATGGTGGCCGAGCGCAACGGCGGCGTCCAGAGGCTCGCCCTACGGTCCGGTTTCTCTCACCCGCCGTCGGCAACCGCCGTCACGTCCGGATCGATATGCACCCAGGGCTGTGCGGAACCGGTCCACATATGCATGCCGGGTTTCACCCAGGACCGGTCGTCTAGGCTGCCACCCTTGATGATGACGGTGCCGGGAAAGGCTTCCGCCTCGACCGCGATCGACGACCCGCAGGTCCGGCAGAACTTGCGCAGGATCGATTTGCCGCTTTCGCCCTTGTCCGGGAACACCGCGAGCTCGTCTCCGGTCCACGTCACGCTTTCCGCCGGCAGCACCACATTGACCGAAAAGGCCGACCCGGACACTTTCTGGCAATGCGTGCAATGACAGATGATCGGTGCCGCCAAGGGTTCCGCATTGCACTCGTAGCCTGTCGCACCGCAAAGGCAGCTTCCGGATATTGTCGGCATTGCCTTCCTCCCTCGGGCTGGAGCGCAAGCAAGATACCCCAAGCGGATGACGGAAATAGGGGTCAATTGTGACTCGCGCGGGTCGGCCGCATCTTCTATGCAGGACCCGGCAAAGAACAGTCTGACAATGGCCGGCCCGACACCACAGTCTCCCTCCTCATTGACGATGACGCCGCTCACCTGGGTGATGCTGGTGCTGCTGTCGCTGTGCTGGGGTGCGTCCTTTTTCTTCATCGGGGTCGCTGTCAAGGAGCTGCCGACCTTTACCATCGTGGTCGCGCGTGTCGGCCTGGCCGCGCTGGTGCTGTGGATCGTGGTACTCGCGAGCGGCGCAACCGTGCCGCTGACACGGACCTACTGGCGTTCGGTCACTTTCATGGGTCTGGCGAACTGCGTGCTGCCCTTCGTGCTCATCGTGTGGGGACAGTCGCATGTGCCGTCCAGCCTGGCCGCCATCTTCATCGCCACGACCCCCCTGTTCGGTATTGTGATCGCGCATGTCATGACTGCCGACGAACCCATGACCGTGCCGAACGTCACCGGTGTGCTCTTCGGTTTTGCCGGTGTCGTCGTGCTTATCGGGCCGGGCATGCTGCAGGGCATCGGCACGCATTTCATCGCCCAGCTGTCGATTCTTTGCGGCGCATTCTTCTACGCGCTGTCGAGCGTCTACGGGCGCCGCTTCTCCCGTGACGGCATTTCACCGCTGGTCACCGCGACCGGCCAGCTCACGGTGTCGACAGTCCTGCTGCTGCCATTCGCGCTGTTCGTCGACCGGCCGTGGACTCTCGCTGTACCAAGCACGGCGGTCGTCGCCGCGGTGCTCAGCAATGCCCTCATCTCGACCGCCTTCGCCTACATGCTCTATTTCCGCATCCTGGCGACGGCCGGCGCCAACAACCTGATGCTGGTGAACTATCTTGTGCCGGTCGGCGCGGTCATCCTCGGCGTTGCGTTCCTGCACGAGACGCTGGAGCCGCAGCATCTGGCCGGCGCGGCGCTGATCTTTGCCGGGCTGGCGCTGCGCGATCCGAAAGTGCGGACACTGATCCGGCGGGCCGCCGGCCAGGAGGGATGACGGCGGATCGATTACGGAATCGCAGTATCGCGGTTCCGCATCTTCAGGATCGAAAGCCCGATCGCCAGCACCGCAATGCCCGGCATCAGCAGCGCGTCGGCGGCGTCCATCGCCCACAGGGTGAGGCCGGTGATCGCGCACCAGAGGAGCGGGATGACCATCAGTCCGGCGTGCGCGCGGCGCATGGCGACCAGCGCGCCGAGGGTGGCGGCGACCGTGGGATCGGGTGCAACGCCGAAGAATTCGATCTCCGTCCAGGCGCGACCGAACAACGGCGCGAAAAGCGGCTGAACGAACAGCGCGAACACGACAATGGCAACGCCCGCGCGGCTCGCGAGACCGGTGCCGGGCGCCAGACGATTCAGAACGGTGCCTGACAGGAAGAGCAGGAGCGCTTCCGCCGTAAATGCGAGCGCGGCATAGCGCGCCATCCAGTTGATGGGGTCGTAGCGTGCAAACAGAAATGCCCACGCCACCCACAGCCAGCAGGCGGCAAGCACGCCGGCGATCGCGCGCCCGCTGTGGACGCCCCTGCGGAAAAACAACACGAGAATCAGGAGACCGAGCGCCGCGACGACCAGATGCACGGGCCAGATGGAGACGTTGTAGAGCCCGAACAGGCGGTAATAGGTGCGCGGGGCAAAGAGCAGGAAGTCGGACAGCGAATAGGTCAGCCAGACATCCATTACAGCTGCTCAACAACTGCGGCGATGCGTTGGCGCAGGTTCTCGTCGGGCAGCCTGCCGTGGCAGGCGCCGAGGTTTTCGCGCATGTGGTCGACGCGGGTGGTGGCCGGAATGGCACAGGTGACCGCCGGGTGCGAGACGATGAACTTCAGCAACAGCGCGGCCCAGTTGTCGCAGTCGATCTCCGCCGCCCAGTCGGGCAGCGGATGGCGTTTGGCGCGATCGACCAGCGGGCCCTGGCGGAACGGCCGGTTGCAGATCACCGCAATGCCGCGCTCGCGCGCCAGCGGCAGCAGGCGCCGTTCGGCATCACGATCGGCGGCATTGTAGGTGAGCTGGACGAAGTCGAGCGGATAGTCGCGCATGATGCGCGCGAACTCGTCGTGGCGGCGACCATGCGAGGTGGTGATGCCGACATAGCGGATCGCGCCCTCCGCCTTCATGTCGAACAGCATGGGCAGGTGCTCGCGCCAGGCCAGCAGATTGTGCACCTGCATGAGGTCGAAGCGCGGCACGCGCCATTCCTTGCGCGAGACCTCGATCTGCGCGCCGCCGCCGGAACGCGTCCAGACCTTGTCGGCGGAAAAGACCGTGTCTGTGGCACCAAGCCTGGCGAGACCGTAGCCGATCGTGTCCTGCGAGGAGCCGTACATCGGCGAGGAATCGATCAGGCGCCCGCCGCCGGCGAAGAAGGCGCGCATGACGTCGGTGCTGGTGTCGAGAAGAACCGGGTCGTTGCCGACGTTGAAGGTGATCCAGGTACCAAGCCCCACCAGCGGAATCCGCTCACCGGACGACGGAATACTACGGGTGAGCAACGGCGCATTTTGCGCCAGCGCCAAACGCGGCAATGCCGTTGCCGCACCGGCAGCGGCCAGCGCAGCAAGCAATGTGCGACGATCGATCATCAGAACCTTCCGCGCGTCGGTGGTCGGCGTACCGGTTGAACGATGCCACCCGCCCGCCAGGGACGGTGCGAGTCTGGCTCGCCAACCCGGCTTTTTTGGCGCACAGCGGCGCCGGAATCATTCATGATGTGGCGATCCACGACCGTCCCGGCAACGGCAGCGATCCATGCGGATTCTCATTTTCCATGGCTACCTGCTGCGCGGCACCGGCAGCAACATCTACACCGTCAATCTGGCGCGGGCGCTGGCGGGGCTGGGACACGAGGTCCATCTGTTCTGCCAGGACCGCCTGCCGCCGGACCTGCCGGGCGTGACGGTCGTCACGCCTGACATCGGACGGGTGCTGCCGGTCTATGTCGCCGACCGCTACGAGGGCTTCGACGCGTTGCCCTTCCCCGAGCTCGACGACGCGGCGATCGGCCGCTACCTCGACGCCAATATCGCCGCGGTGCGGTCCGCGCCGGCACCCGACATTGCACTGGCCAACCATCTGGTGATGGGACCCGCAATTCTTTCGCGCGCGCTTGAAGGCCGCGCACCGTATGCGGTCAAGGTGCACGGCAGCGCGCTCGAATACACCGTGCGCCCGCATCGGCAGCGCTTTCTGCCCTACGCGCTGGAAGGCATCCGTGGCGCGGCGGGCGTGCTGGTGGGTTCGCGCCACACGGCTGAAAGCCTGTGGGAGGTGCTCGCCGACGCCCCCGCCCTGCCCGCGCGCACCGGGCTCGGTCCGCCGGGCGTCGATGTGACCCGGTTCCATCCGCGCCGGCGCGAGGAAGCGGCGCGTGCGCTGGGCGCGCTGGCGGAGAAGCTCGCGGCCGGAACGCCGGCCGCCTGGGGCGGAGAAGCCGGCGCCGCGGCCGCGTTACGGGAACTCGATCCGCGCCGCGACCGCATCGTCAGCTATGTCGGCAAGCTGATCGTCGCCAAAGGCGTTGACCTGCTGCTTGCCGCCTGGCCGCTGGTCGTGGCGCGCGTGCCGGATGCGCGTCTGGTGGTCGTCGGCTTCGGCACATACCGTCAGGCGCTCGGGCAATTCGTCGAGGCGCTTGGCTGTGGCGACATGGATGCCTTGCGCAACATCGCTATTCGCGGACGCACGCTGGAAGGCGGACCGCCCGGCCCGCTGACATACCTGCGTGCCTTTCTCGACCGCGCCGATGGCGCATGGCTGCAGGCGGCGCCGGCAGCGGCAGCGCGCATTCACTTCACCGGACGCATCGAGCACGAGGACCTGCCCGGACTGCTGCCGGCCTGCGACGCGCAGGTAATGCCGAGCACCTTTCCCGAGGCCTTCGGCATGGTCGCCGTCGAGGCGGCCGCCTGCGGCGCGCTGCCGCTGTCGGCAGGGCATTCGGGCATGGCCGAGGTCACCGCCACGCTGGCGCCGGCGCTACCCGATGCGCTGCGCCCGCTGCTCTCGTTCGAAATCGGACCCGATGCGGTGGAAGCGATCGCCGACAGGCTGATCGCGTGGCTCATGCTCGACGCCGCGGAGCGCGCGCGCGCAAGTGACGCCCTGGCGAACGAGGCGGCGCGCCGTTACAGCTGGGAGAGCGTGGCAAATGCGGTGATCGCGGCGGCGCAGGGGCGGCTCACCGAGTTGCCGCCTCGAGACAATGGCCCTGGTCGCTGATGCGCCGGATGGCGGCGCCGCCGATGACATGACACCAAAACAAAGCGAAGCCCGGTGTTGCCACCGGGCTTCGGGCCATATCGAACAAATCAGTTGCCGAAGTCGGCCGGGTTCGGCTGGCGATCGAAGGCGCTGGCCTGGGAGGCATACGCCTGACCCCACATCGCGGAGTCGGTGTGATAGGGCTTGGCGGTCGCCGTCGAACCGGCGGCCAGGGCAAGAGCGAGCGCGAGGGCAATCGTGAGCTTGTGCATTTGTCCATCTCCTGTGTCCCGGGAAGCACCATGCTTCTCGTGCCGCAACTGAAACCAGCATTCGCGTTCCCGGTATGTGAGCGCGCTCACACATCATGCGATAAATCCGCGATTGCAAAGTAGCGCGCGGATTTTCGTACACGTAACGCGCGAAAACCTCCCGGAAATTGCCGGCGATGACGGCAGATAAATTCGACGTAAAGAATCGCAGGACGACTGGCGTCAGTCGCTGATGCGCTGGATGGCGGCGCCGCAGGCGCCCAGCTTCTCTTCGAGCCGTTCGAAGCCGCGGTCGAGATGGTAGACGCGGTTGACCGTGGTTTCACCTTCGGCGGCGAGCGCGGCAATCACCAGCGAAACCGATGCACGCAGGTCGGTCGCCATCACCGGCGCGCCCTTCAGCCGCGACACGCCTTCGATCGTTGCGGTATCACCGTCGAGCTTGATGCGCGCGCCGAGTCGAACAAGTTCCTGCACGTGCATGAAGCGGTTCTCGAAGATGGTCTCGGTGATGCGCGAGGTGCCCTTGGCGCGCGTCATCAGCGCCATCAGCTGCGCCTGCAGATCGGTAGGGAAACCGGGGAACGGCGCGGTTGTCACCTCGACCGGTTCGAGGCCCGCACCGTTGCGCGCAATGCGGACACCTTCGTTGGTCGGCGTCACCGTGGCACCGGTCTGTCCCAGCACGTCGAGCGCGGCCTGCAGCAGTTCGGGCCGCGCGTGCTGGAGGACAACGTCGCCACCGGCCATGGCCACCGCCATGGCATAGGTGCCTGTCTCGATGCGGTCGGGTAGCACGGCATGACGCGCGCCGTTGAGCCTGGCAACGCCCTCGACCACGATGCGCGAGGTGCCGGCGCCGGAAATTTTCGCGCCCATCTTGTTCAGACAGTCGGCGACGTCGCCGATCTCCGGTTCACGCGCCGCGTTCTCGATCACCGTGGTGCCGCGGGCAAGCGAAGCGGCCATCAGCGCGGTGTGCGTACCGCCGACGGTCACCTTGGGGAAAACGATTTCGCCGCCGCGCAGACCTTTCGGCGCGCGGGCGATGACGTAGCCGGATTCGATCTCGATCCCGGCGCCGAGCTTTTCCATTGCCATGATCAGCAGGTCGACCGGCCGCGTGCCGATGGCGCAGCCA
>CAZUDR010000051.1:9698-12944 GCA_964618715.1 uncultured Undibacter sp.
AGACTTTTGCCTCACCCATGCGCGCGACCAGCGGCGCCACCACCCAGAAGCTCGCCCGCATTTTTGACACCAGCTCGTAGGGCGCGGTGGTGTCCACGATGGTCTTCGCCGAGATGTGCAGGGTGCGGCCCTGGTTCGGCTCGTCGCCCGGACGCTTGCCGGCGATCATGATGTCGACGCCGTGATTGCCGAGGATGCGCTGGAGCAGACCGACATCGGCGAGGTGCGGCACGTTCTCGAGCACCAGCGTGTCGTCGGTCAGCAGGCCGGCAATCATCAGGGGAAGCGTGGCGTTCTTGGCGCCCGAGATCGGGATAGCGCCATTCAGGCGTTGTCCGCCGACAATACGAATACGATCCATGACGCCCCGCTACAGCCCTGAAAACCGGAACCGGCCCGCTGTTATCGCCTTTATGGCGCCCGGCGGCAAAGCCAAATTGCGGCGGTCAGCTGTCAGCCGCCCCCGGATCATCGCCATCACGAGCACCGCCGGCCCGCAGATCGGGACCCGGTGCCTTGTCGCGGCCGCGCGCCTGCGCCTTGCGCCGGCGCAGGTTTTCCCGCAGCGCCGCCGCCAGCCGCCGCTCGCGGCCGTCGGATTTGCCGGAATTGCCGGATTTCCTGTCGTCCTTCGCCGAAGCCATGCATGTTTATCGGCAGGCAGCGCGGACCGTGCAAGCCGCCTTTGCCTTGCGCCAGCGCATGGCCCTGTGGCAGTTTCCGCCCGCGTCCGGACCGGTTTGGCCCGGCCCCTTTCCGCGTATCGCTGCCGTAGCTCAGTGGTAGAGCACTCCCTTGGTAAGGGAGAGGTCGACAGTTCAATCCTGTCCGGCAGCACCACGCGTTCCTGCTCCCGTGCAAAATGCACCGAGCGGCCGGGGAGGGCAGCGTGATGAGACGACTCCTGATTGCCACGTGCATGACACTGGCGATGCAGGTCGCGGCGTCGACCGCCGCGCCGGCCGCGGACGCGCGCCTGGTCTCGATCAATACGCCGCGCGGCGTCAAACAGGCCTTCATCCTGCTGACGCCGGACACGCCGGTCGCCTCGGTGATCGTGTTTGCCGGCGGCCACGGCGCGCTCGGCCTGCGCGACGCCACATCAATGAACTGGGGCAGGTCGAACTTCGTCGTGCGCACGCGCGACATGCTCGCCGCCGAAGGCTTCACCGTGGCCGTCGTCGACGCGCCGTCAGACCGGCGCAAGGGCATGAATGCGATCTTCCGCATGAGCGACGCACATGCCGGCGATATCGCCGCGGTCGCCGGCTATCTGAAAAAGCAGGCGAAGGTTCCGGTCTGGCTGATGGGAACCAGCATGGGCACGTTTTCGGCGGCCGAGGGCGCCATCGCCGCCCGCAACGTCGACGGCCTCGTGCTCACATCGACCGTCACCCACGCCAATCCGAAATGGAAAATCGCGCGCCGCTTTCCCGACGGCGTCGCCAGCATGAACGTGGATCGCGTTGCGGTACCCACGTTGATCGTGGCCCATGCCGATGACGGCTGCTTTGTATCGCCGGCGAGCGGCGCAGCGAAGCTCAAGGCGCGGCTGAAAAGGGCGCGCACGGTCGATGTCGCCATGCTCAGCGGCGGCGCACCGCCAAAGGCAGAACCGTGCGAGGGGAGGTCCCAGCACGGTTATTTCGGAATCGAAAAGCAGGCCATCGTCACGATCGCCCGATTCATCAAGGCGAATTCGAAGTAACGGCGGCGCGGGCCGTGGCTCAGTGGCACAACGCTGCCGGAGCTCCGCGTCACGTTGCCTTCAGTGTCCCCCGGCGATGCCAGGCGATGGCGTCCTCGAGCCGGTCGTCACCCCAGAACAGTTCACCGCCCACGGCGAAGGTCGGTGCGCCGAAAATACCGAGTGTGCTCGCTGCGTCTGTTTCTGCTTCCAGCGCGGCCTTCCCTTCGTCGGAAGCGGCCAGCGCCAGAATGCGCACCGGGTCCTGCCCGGTGTCCCGCAGGCTGGCGGAGAGGTCGGGCTCGATGCTGATGTCGCAACCCTTGCCGAACCAGCGGCGATAGGCGGCGCGCGCATAATCGGCGCACCAGCCTGCCCTGGCGCCAACGAGCGCGATGCGATTCACAAAGGTCAGGTGCTTCAACGGATAGATCGGAATGTCCGACCAGGGAACGCCGTACATCTCGGCGCGCCGCTCGACGTCGCGCCACATGTAGCGCGCCTTCACCGGCTTGGTCGAGAACGGGATGTTGTCCATGGCGAGCATCAGGGCACGCACGTCGAAGGGCCGCCAGCGGAACGGGACGCCCGTGCGTGCCGAGACATCGTCGATGCGCATCACCGTCAGGTAGGTATAGGTGCTGCCGATCGAGAACCAGAAATCAACGGGTCCGGCCATGTCCCGCCCCCCATGGTTGTCCATCGTTCCTCCAAGCTTAATGGAGGCGGCGGCGGACCGAAACCGGGCGCGGGTTCAGCGCGGCCTGAGGAAGGCGAAGTCGCAGCCCTGATCGGCGCCGAGGATCTCGCGCGCGTAGAGTGCGGCGTAGCCGCGCACGGGCGCCGGCGCGGATTTCGGCTGTGACGCCGCGCGCTTCTTCAGCTCGGCCTCGTCCACCAGGAGATCGATTGTGCGCTTCTGCACCGACAGCCGGATGCGGTCGCCATTGCGCACCAGCCCGAGCGGGCCGCCGGAGGCGGCGTCGGGCGTGACGTGCAGCACGATGGTGCCGAAGGCGGTGCCGCTCATGCGCGCGTCGGAGACGCGCACCATGTCCTTGACGCCCTTGGACGCGAGCTTCTTCGGGATCGGCAGGTAGCCGGCTTCCGGCATGGCCGAGGCGGAATGCGGCCCGGCATTCTGCAGCACGAGAATGTCGTCGGCCGCGACGTCGAGCTTCGGATCGTCGATGCGGGCAGCGAGATCCTCCAGCGAGGAAAATACCACCGCCCTGCCCTCGTGCTCGAACAGTTTCGGGTCAGCGGCGGAGCGCTTGAGGATGGCGCCCTGCGGCGCCAGATTGCCGAACAGCGCGACCAGCCCGCCCTGCGGCTCCAGCGGCTTTGCACGTTCGGCAATGATCGCGCGATCGACGAAGGCGTCCTTGTCGTCCTGCGACAGACGATCACCGAGCGTCTCGCCGGTCACCGTCATGGCGTCGAGATGCAGCAGGTCCTTCAGCTCGCGCAGCAGCGCGCCCATGCCGCCGGCCGCGAAGAAATCCTCCATGTAGCCGTTGCCGACCGGCTTCAGGTTCACCAGCACCGGCGTGGTGTCG
>CAZUDR010000052.1:0-12808 GCA_964618715.1 uncultured Undibacter sp.
TCCGCCATCCTGGGTGCGGACATCTACTGTGACGAGGACCTGTTCGGCAAACTCGCCCGGATTGCCAATGCCGGGCGGGGAACCGATGAACCCGCACCCCAGCTCGTGCCCGACGCCCGGTCGGTGGCCGCCGCCGCGCAGGCCTTTGCCGAACGGGCGCGTGCGCGGCGAGGCGGCCTGGCGGCATGATCCGGCTGGCGCGCGACTTTCGGCTGATACCGGTCGTGCTCATAGCCACGATCAGCCTGTTTGCGCTCAAGGTGTCGGGTATCGTCTTCGACGGCGGCTACACACTCGGCGAACGGCTGCAGAACCGAAACAAGCCAAAGATGCGGGTCACGACGGCGGACAGTGTTCCCGATTATCCGAAAATCGTGGTGGCCGATCAGCAACCGATGCCGGCGGGCACGGCGCCCGCCGACCGTGCGCCCTGGGCCAGGGAGATGTTCAATTTCGGCGACGGTGGTGGCCGCGAGGTAACCGGTTCGATCGGGTCCGAAGAAGGCTCAAAGGAAACGACGCTCAAGCCGACAAACACCCCGCCACCCGAAACGCCGAAGCTGAAGGCCGGCGAAGAGTCGATGGACATCAAGCAGGGCCAGATTATTTCACCCGGCGAGCGCGCCATTCTCACCAGCCTGCAGGACCGGCGCGAAAAGCTGGACGTCAGGGAGCGCGAGCTCAACATGCGCGAAACGCTTCTGAAGGCCGCGGAAAAGCGCCTCGAAGCCAAGGTGACCGAGCTCAAGGACATGGAGAAACGTATCAAGACGGCGATCGATAGCCGTGGCAAGGAGGAGGCGGAACGGTTTCAGGGCATCGTCTCCATGTACGAGAACATGAAGGCGAAGGATGCCGCACGCATCTTCGACCGGCTCGACCTCGGCATTCTGGTCGACGTGTCGACGCAGATGAATCCGCGCAAGATGTCGGAGATCCTTGCCCAGATGAATTCGGAAGCGGCCGAACGGCTCACGATCGAGCTGGCGAGGCGCGCGACCGGCAACAAGACTGCCTCCCCCGAGGAATTGCCGAAGATCGCCGGCAAGCCCGGCGGCCAGTAGGCGGCAGGGTTAACGCGGCGTTAAACCGTCCTCCCTAGGCTGTCGCGGCCGGCAGTGTCGCCGGCTTGGAACGTTGCATGACGGATTGGCTTCACCGCCAGACCGAACCCGGCGTGCTGCACGGCCCGCAGCCGCGCGGGCGCGTGCGTTCTTGCGTCCGGGCGCTCGTCGCGGCGGCACTTATCTGCCTTGCAGCGGTCAGCGGCGCGCGCGCAGACGGCCCGGTCAAGGGTGATGTCAGGGTCTTCAACGACGACGGCTTCACGCGGCTTGTGTTCGACCTCGACCAGGAGATCAAAACGAACGTCCGTCTGTCGTGGCCCATCATGGTCATCAGCTTTGCCAAGCCGGTGGACGTCTCTGTCGACCGGCTGAACGCACGCGCGCCCGACTACATCAGTGCTGCCAGAGTCGATCCCGATGGCCGTGCCATCCGCATTGCACTGGCGCGCAAGGTCAAGATCAATTCCATTCCCGCGGCAGAACGCCTCTACGTCGACCTGTTGCCGGACACGTGGACGGGGGTGATGCCCGGGCTCCCGCAAGAGGTCATTGCGCAGCTTGCCGACCGGGCGCGCGAAGCCGAGCACCTCCTGCGCCGCAGGAATCTCATCACGGAACGAAGACCACCACCCAACATCCGCGTCAAGGTCGCCAGCCAGCCGACATTCACCCGGTATGTCTTTGCCATGCCCGACGGCGTCAATGTTGTGCCCCAGCAGACCGCCGGAACGCTAACGCTCGATTTCGATCATCTCATCACCTGGGACCTGGCCGACGCGATCGCCGCGATGCCGGCGACGGTGCGGTCGATCGCGGCCGCGCCGGACCGCAGTTCGGTTGCCGTCAGCTTCGTGCTCAATGGCACGCCGGAGGCACGCACTTTTCTCGAGGACAACAGCATTGCGGTCGACATCAGTCACGACGGTGCGCCGCAGCAGCCCCGGGCCGGACAGGATGCAGCTCGACCCGCTGCCGCAGCTGCGCCGGTACTCGCGCCGCCCGAATCCGCGCCGGCCGAGGTCGCGGAGCAGGGCGGACTGCCGCCGATGATCGACGTGCCGGCGCCCGCGGAAGCCAATGAAGCCGGGCCGCCGTCCAATGCTCCGGCTGCGGCGAAGTCGGCCGCGCCGCCATCGTCCGGACCGGCGGCTGCGCCGGTCCATGCCGCGCCTCCGGCGGACGCAGGCAGGATGGAGAATCCAGCGATGCCGCGCGCTGCCGCCGCGCCCGTCATGTCCAGGCCCGCCGTCCAGGGAGCCCCCGCCAACGATGCGGCGGAGATGTCCAGGATGGAGCGCGCGCCGGAGCCCGCTGCCGGACCACCAGAGGCAGCAGGCGACGAGCCGCAGGGCAAAATGCAAAAAGTGGCGGCCGGCGAAGCGCAAATGGCAGCACCGGCGCCCGCGGCGGCGCAAGATCCGGCGCCAACCCCTGCCGCGCCGTCCGACCTCTCTGCGCCCGATACAGTGGCGCCCGCGACTCCTGCCGCCGCGGCAGAGCCGCCCGCCAATGCGCAGGGCATGCTGCCCGCACCCAGGGCCGACGGCACAGTGGTCGTCGGCGTAACACGATCCGCCGACGTGCTGCGGATGGAGTTTCCATTCACAGCGCCGGCCCCGGCGGCTGCCTTCCGCCGCGGCGAGATGCTCTGGCTGGTGTTCGATACCGACGCCGGGATCGATGTGTCGGCATTGATCGAGCAAGGCGGCACGATTGTCCGGAATGCCCGCGTCACGCGCGGAAAAGACGGCGAGGCCATCGTGCGTATTCGCCTCGGCCGACCGCAGCTGGCAAGTCTTGATACCGACGGTCCTGCCTGGCTGGTGACCATCGGCGACAAGGTGACGGTGCCGACGACGCCGCTCGGAGCCGCGCGCACGGTGATAGGCCAGAGTCGGGCAAACATCGTTATTCCATTCGAACAGCCGGCCAAGCTGCACCAGATCAGGGATCCCGATATCGGTGACCGGCTCCTGGTGATTACGGCAGCGGGGCCGGCGCGCGGGTTCGTACGCCGGCAGGACTTTGTCGAACTCGAAGTGCTGGCGTCCAGCCACGGCGTCGTGGTGCATCCGATCGCTGATGACGTCACCGCCGATCTGGATGAGGCCAAGATCATCATTGGCCGGCCGGACGGGCTGTCGCTGTCGACCGCAATCTCGGGAAAACAGCAGGAAGCGGCCATCGCCGGCGGGGCGAGCTTCCGCACCATGACCTTCGATCCCCAGATGTGGGGATTTGACCGCAAGGCCGATTTCAACGCGCGCGAGTCGGAACTGATCCGCCGCGCCGCCAGCGCACCAACCACCCGTCGCCAGCCGGCGCGTTTCAATCTCGCAAGATTCTATCTTGCCCACGGCATGTCGGCGGAGGCCAAGGCCGTACTGGATGTCGCGCGCGCCAGCCAGTCCGGCGCCGACGACGTCACTGGCAGTGTGCTCGCGGCGGTTGCCAATGTCATGCTTGGCCGGCCGGGCGAGGCACTGAAGGAGCTGTCGAAGCCGAAGGTCGGCAACCAGCTCGACGCGCCGATCTGGCGCGCTGTCGCCTATGCGCGAGAAGGCCGATGGGCGGAAGCGCGGGTCGGGTTCAAGAATGTGGAAGCCGCCGTCGCCGCGCTGCCGCTCGAGCTGCAGCGTATGGCAATGATGGATGCATTGCGCACGGCGATCGAGGTGCGCGATTTTGACAGCGCTTCGAGGTTGATCACCGAATTTGACACCATCGGCGTGCCGCCCGAGCTGAAACCCTCATTCGACGTGCTGGTCGGCCGTCTCGACGAGGACCTCGGTCGCGGCGAGGACGCGCTCACGAAGTACCGTGCCGCCGCCCTTTCGTCCGATCGCCGCGCCGCGGCGCAAGGCCGCCTGCGCGAAATCGAAATGCGTGCAAAGCTGGGCGACATGCCACGCGGCCAGGTTATCAAGGAACTGGAGACGCTCACGACAGTCTGGCGCGGCGATGAAACCGAGATGGAAGGACTGAGGCTGCTGGCACGTCTCTATGGCAAGGACGGCCGCTATCGCGAGGCCTTCCACGTGATGCGCTCGGCAATGACGGCACATCCCAATTCCGACCTCACGCGCAAGATCCAGGACGAGGCAGCGGAGACATTCAACAGTCTATTCCTGTCCAACAAGGGCGACTCCCTTCCGCCGATCGAGGCGCTGGGGCTCTTTTACGACTACCGCGAGCTGACGCCGATCGGGCGGCGCGGCGATGAAATGATCCGCCGGCTGGCAGACCGTCTGGTCGCAGTTGACTTGCTCGACCAGGCAGCCGAACTGCTGCAGCATCAGGTCGATCACCGCCTGAACGGCGCGGCGCGCGCGCAAGTAGCCACGCGGCTTGCGGTCATTTATCTCAAGAACCACAAGCCCGACCGTGCGCTCGCCTCCTTGCAGTCCACCCGCATGGCGGAGCTCGCCAACGAACTGCGCGAGCAGCGTCTGCTGCTGGAGGCGCGCGCACTGTCGGACATCGGTCGTCATGACGTGGCGCTGGAGGTCATCGCCAACATCAACGGGCCCGAAGCGATCCGGCTGCGCGGCGATATCCAGTGGGCCGGTCAGCGCTGGCGGCAGGCGGGGGAGCAGATCGAATTGCTCTACGGCGAACGCTGGAAGGACTTTGCGCCGTTGAACGAGAGTGAGCGCTTCGACATCCTGCGCGCAGCGGTTGGTTATGCGCTGGCGGACGATTCAATCGGGCTTGAACGATTCCGGGACAAATACGCGCCCAAGATGGCGGAGGGGCCGGACCGGCGTGCGTTCGACGTCGTGAGTGCTCCGATCGGAACGAGCAATGCCGCATTCAACGACGTTGCAAAGCGGGTCGTGAGCATGGACACACTGGAGGCGTTCCTCCGAGATCTGCGCAAGCGCTATGCCGGTGCCGATACGATTCCGCCCGACGGGGCGTCCGGGACCGAACCGGCGGCGGGCGAGCCGGACGCGCCGCCGGCAAGGGCACCGGGGTTGAGCGGTGCTGCTCCAGGGACGCAGTCGGGCGCCAATGCGGCCACCCCCCATCCCGCCACCTCACCGCTGCCGCCGAATGCCCCGGCCAAACCCGATCCGGCGCCAACCGGATCAATCCCGCTCTCGCAAGGCCCTGCCGCCCGCTAGCCGCGCCCGCACGCCGGCCTACGTTCCGTAGCTCTGGATCAATGATCCGGCGACCAGGCTCCAGCCGTCTACCAGCACGAAGAAGATCAGCTTGAACGGGAGCGAGACCACCACCGGCGGCAGCATCATCATGCCCATCGACATCAATACCGATGCGACCACCAGGTCGATGATCAGGAAGGGCAGAAACAGCAGGAAGCCGATCTCGAAAGCCCGCTTGAGTTCGGAGATCATGAAAGCCGGCACCAGCACGCGCAACGAAAGATCCGCCGGCTTGGCCGGCGGGGCCTCATTGGCCATATCGACGAACAGCTTCAGATCTTTCTCGCGTACGTTCTTTTCCATGAAGGCACGCAACGGTTGCGAGCCGCGTTCAAAGGCCTGCTCTGTCGTGATCTCGTTGTTGACCAGCGGGCGAATGCCGGTCTCGTAGGCTGTCTGCAATGCAGGGCCCATGACGAAAGCGGTGAGGAACAACGCAAGCGACACGATGACGGCGTTGGGCGGCGCGGTGGCCGTGCCGAGCGCAGTGCGCAGGAGGGACAGCACCACCACGATGCGGGTGAACGACGTCATCATCACGAGGATGGACGGTGCGAGCGACAGGATGGTGAGCAGCGCGATCATCTGGATCACGCGCTCGGTGAGCCCGCTGTTCTGACCGAAATTGACGCTGATTTCCTGCGCCAGCGCAGGCGTCGTCGCCAGCGCCGTGACCACTCCGGCTACCCCGGCCGCTACCGTCGTCAGACGGACACGGCGGCCGGATTCTAGCGTCACGTCTTTCCTGGTGGACGGCCAAGCAGGCTGGCCATCTCCTCTTCGAGATTGTCGTAGAGACTTTTGTCGTCGGTTTCGGCCGTTCTCGATTCGCCATGCGGCGGCGCGTGCCTGGGCTCGGGCCGGTATTCGAATTTGGGTTCCGGCTTGTGCTCGGGCTTCGGCTCAGGTTTTGGCTCGAAGCGCGGCTCGGGGCGGCTGTCGAATTTGGGCTCGAACTTCGGTTCGGTGTCGGCCTCGCTCGCCGGCTCGGGGCCGGGTTCGAACCTGGATTCGAACCTGGGTTCTGCGCGCGCACGGAAATCCCGCGCCGGTGTCTCGGTCCTGGCAGGCGGCTGCGCCAGTGGATCGGTGACCGGCGGTCGCCCGTCCTGCCCCGGCGTCCGGCGCAATGCGGCCTCGAGCTGCTGTGCCATTTCGGCGAGGTTGCGATCGGATTGCGGTGCCGGCGCCGGTGGCGGTGGCGGCTCTGCCGGCGCGGGGGCTGCGCGTGGCTCGCTGCGCGCGACCGGCGGTGGAGGTGGCGGCGATGGCTCCTGTTCGGGCGGGTTCAGCCGTGTCGACAGTTCGGTGGCGAGTCCTGTCAGGCTGTCGGCCGGCCGCGCGCGCGCGCCCGGTTCATGCGGCAGCCAGGGCTCGTCGGTCGCAGGCGCGCGATAGGTTCGGGCGGGCGTGACAGGCGGCGGTTCGGTCGAGGGCTGCAGGGGCCAGGCCGTCTCCGGCGGCGGCGGGGCGGTTCGCACAGGAGCCTCGGGCACCGCGGGCCGTGCAGGCTCACGCGGCGCCTCGCGCACGGCCGCTGCACGCACGATGTTCTGCTCGACCACCACGTCGGTTGGGCCGCCGATCATCAGGAGATGCTCGATGTTGTCGCGGCGGATCAACACCAGCCGGCGGCGTCCGTCGACGCTTGCGGCATCGATCACCGCAAGCCGCGGCTGCCGGCCGCGTGCACCACCGCCGAGCCGGTTGGCGCCGAACCGTCGCACCAGCCAGGCGGTCAGGCCGATCAGGGCCAGCACCACCAGAAATGCGATGAAGAATCGGGCGGCCAGCGGCAGCTCCGAGCCGAACAAATCGAACATCAAGTTGCTCCTGCTTCGTGCCGCGGCCTACCGGTGGGGAACCGCCCGAATGGTTAATTCCACAGGCACAATTTGCCGACCCGAATACTAACAGACCTTTAACAAATAAAGAGGGAGTTTCGCATAAGCGCCGTTTTTCGGGGCTCGCCGACGGTAACCGGAGGCGGGCTCTCAGCTCGTATTCTTAAGCCTTTACCCGCCATTAACCATACGCCCGGCAAAGTCTGCCGGGTGGCAGCGCCGGCTGCCGCGGCCCGGGGAACGAGGAGGGGTCCGGCTGATGGGAATTTCTGACATTCCGATCCTTTCGATGCTGCGCACCCGGCTCGAATGGTCGCAGGCACGCCAGCGTGTTCTGTCGGAAAACGTGGCCAATGCCGATACACCCGGGTTCCACGCGCGCGACCTGACACCGCTGAAATTCGAGGAACCCGCAATGCTTGCGCCACGTAACGTTCCCGGGGTCACGCTGGCGCGCACCGACGGCGGCCACATTGCAGGCATTCCGTCGCCCGGCGATGGCGACTTTCGCTCGCGACCGCATCCCGGATACAGCGTGCGGCCGACCGGCAACGCGGTCAACCTTGAGCAGGAAATGATGAAGGTGGCCGCCAACCAGATAGATTACCAGGCGGTGACCACGCTCTATTCACGCAGCCTCGGCCTGATCAAAACCGCGGTCGGCAAGCGCTGACGTTTCAGGCGCCACGAAGGAGGACGGGAGTGGATTTCTACAAGACACTTGCAATCGCCGCGTCGGGCCTGCGCGCCCAGGCTGGCCGCATGCGGATAATTTCGCAGAACATCGCCAATGCCGACTCAACGCCGTCCAGTCCCGGCGCCGATCCGTACCGGCGCAAGATTCCGACCTTCGAAGTCGAATTTGACCGCGCGCTCGGCACCAATCTGGTTGAGCTTGGCAGGGTGCAAACGGATTCGACTGACTTCCGGCTCAAGTACGAGCCGGGTCATCCCGCCGCCGATAACAACGGCAACGTCAAATATCCCAACGTCAATTCGCTGGTCGAAATGACCGACATGCGCGAGGCGCAGCGGTCCTACGAGGCCAATATCAATGTGGTCTCGGCGACGCGGCGCATGCTCCAGCGCACCATCGATATCCTGCGCGCGTAGCCGATTAAATGGTCACACGGGAGAAAGGATAGATACTCATGGCATCACCGATCGCGGCGGCAAATGCCTATGCCAGCGTTGCCAGGCTTGGCACCGATCCCTCTCGCGCACTCACATCCGTTCCGGGCCTGGCGGACCCGAAAAGCGAAACCAGCTTTACCTCACTGCTCAAGGACGCGATCGGCGCGGTTCAGGAAATGGGGCAGAAGTCGGACACGCAGGTGCGTACTGCCGCCAACGGCAATTCCGACATGGTGAACGTCGTCACTGCTGTGGCGGAGACCGAAGTCGCCATCGACGCGGTGGTTGCGGTGCGCGACAAGGTCATTGCCGCTTACGAGGAAATTATGAGGATGCCGATCTAGCCCGACGCGGGCGAGGGGGGCGGAAGAACAATAACATGACCGGATCCGAGGTTCTCGATATTGCGCGCGAAGCGATCATCACGCTGATCGTGGTGGCGTCACCCATCATGCTGGTGGGTCTGGCGGTCGGCGTTGCGATCGCGCTGTTGCAGGCGTTGACCCAGATTCAGGAAATGACCATCGTCTTCGTTCCGAAGATTCTGGCGATCTTCGTTTCCCTGCTGATCGCGCTGCCGTTCATGGCGGAAAAACTGCACGCAGAAATGCTGCGCATTGCCGCCCGCATTGCGATCGGCCCGTAGTTCGCAAATGAAAGTCGACGTATCCTTTCTACCCGCGCTGGCCGCCGCATTCCTGCTCACTTTTGCACGCGTCGGTACCATGGTCATGCTGCTGCCGGGGGTCGGCGAAATGACCGTGCCGACACGGGTGCGCCTCACGATGGCGCTCGTCCTCACCGCAATCCTGCTGCCGTCCCATCAGGCGGCCTACCAGATCGATCTCAATTCGCTCGGGCCGGTGATCCTCATGTTGTTTCAGGAGTTGATTGTCGGCGCAGTGCTCGGAATGACCGCACGGCTGGCGATCTCCGCCTTGCAGGTCGCCGGCTCCGTGGTGGCCCAGCAGGTGGGGCTCGGCTTCGTCACGGCCGTCGATCCGACCCAGGGCCAGCAGGGATTGCTGCTCGGCAATTTTCTCACGGTACTTGGAATTACGCTCATCTTCGCTACCGATCTTCATCACCTTGTCATAGCGGCGCTCAACGACAGTTATCGAATCTTCCAGCCCGGACAGTTGCCGCTGGTCGGCGATGTGGCCAAGCACGTCACCGACATCGTGACCACCGCCTTCCGTATCGGCGTTCAACTGGCGGCTCCCTTCCTGATGTTCGGCCTGCTGTTCAATCTCGGACTTGGCGTTCTCTCGCGATTGATGCCGCAGATGCAGGTCTTCTTCATCGGCCTGCCGTTGTCGATTCTGCTCGGTCTGTTGCTGCTGTTTCTGGTCGTGGGGGCAATGATGGGCACGTTCGCCGACTACATGGCGGAGGTGCTCGGCCAGCTGGTGCCTCCAGGCTGATCGGGGCGCGGCATGGCTGAACAGGACCAGGACGCTACCGAGAAAACAGAAGATCCGACGCAAAAGCGTCTGGAAGATGCACTCGGGCGTGGCGACGTCGTCAAGAGTCAGGAAGTCAATACCTGGTTCGTGATCGCTGCCGGGACGTTGGCGCTGACCCTGTTTTCCGGCGGCACGAGCGAAAAGCTGAGCGCCACCATGCGCGGGCTGATCGCCAATTCCCACGTCATCAGCATGGACGGGCCGGCGCTGCCGCTGCTCTTCGAGAAGATCGGTCTCGAGCTGATCGCGGCAATCGCCCTTCCGATTCTGTTTCTGATGCTGGCGGCATTGGCCGGCAATATGGTGCAGCACAAGATGGTCTGGTCGACCAAGACGCTGGCGCCGAAGGTGTCCAAGATCTCGCCCGCTGCCGGCCTGAAGCGAATGTTCTCCGCCGTCGCGCTCGCCAACTTCGCCAAGGGCCTGGTGAAGTTGCTGGTGGTCGGGACCGTGCTCACCGTGCTGATGTGGCCGGAACGCGGCCGTCTCGAGGGTCTGATCCGTACCGACGTGGGGGCATTGCTGCCGCTTGCGCTCACGCTGGCACTCAAACTGCTCGGAGCCGTCGTCGCCATGCTCGCGGTGGTGGCTGCCGCCGACTACCTGTTCCAGTACCGGCGCTGGTACGAACGGCAGAAGATGTCGCTGCGCGAACTGAAGGACGAGTTCAAGCAGTCCGAGGGCGATCCGACCATCAAGGGCAAGATGAGACAGGTGCGCCAGTCCAGGCAGCGGCGGCGCATGATGGCGCAGGTGCCGAAGGCCGCGGTGGTCATCACCAACCCGACCCACTATTCGATCGCATTGCAATACGAGCGGGGAATGGATGCACCGGTCTGCGTTGCCAAGGGCACCGATGCCGTGGCGCTGAAGATTCGCGAAGTGGCCGCCGCGCATTCGGTTCCGCTGGTGGAGAACCCGCCGCTCGCCCGCGCCCTGCATGCAACGGTGGAAGTCGATGAGGCGATCCCGCCGGAACACTACAAGGCGGTTGCCGAAGTCATCGGATACGTCATGCGACTGCGGCGGGCGGTACCGGGCTGACGACGGTCCACAGGGCAGGGACGGGCGGCGTTCCGGCCCTTGCGCCCCCGGCCCGGCTTAAGGCACTTGGGACAGCGACGCGGGCCCGGCGACCATGCCGCGGCGAGACAAGGTTCAGCACTGTCATGGCAGGTCAGGACCGGGCGACCCGGACAGAGGAGCGGGACCGCGGCGAGGCGCCGGAGCGGCGCGCATTCGACAGGAGCCAGACTGTCCGGCGCGGCGGCTCGGTCGGCGCGGTCGTGCTGGTTGCGCTGGCGCTGGTGGCGGCCGCCACCGGCCTCATTTATGTCGGCCCCCCGCACGCGCAGACCTATCTCACGGCGATGCTGGCCGTGCTCGGCACGATCGGCGTGTTTGCCCTGTTCGGCCTGGCGGCCGGTGTCCTGCGCCCCGGTGGCGGTGAACGGATTCACCCGTTGCTCAAGACCGTGATCGACAACGCCTTCGACGGCATTGTCGTCACCGACCAGAAGGGCGCCGTGTTTTATGCCAACGTTGCGTACCTCGACCTCATCGGTGCCGCGGAACCCGACGACGTGCGTCCGATCGAGCGGGTTTTTATCGGCGATCCGGACGTTTCGGAAGCGATCTACCGTCTGCTCAAGGCGGCGCGCGAGGGTCGCCGGCTGCAGGAGGAAGTGCGTATTGCCAACGGCGGAGGAGCGGCCGGCCGCTGGTTGCGGCTGCGCGTTCGCCCGCTCGGCTCGGCCAAGCCCGATGCGCGCATGACCGTATGGTCGGTCGCCGACGTAACGCGTGAACGCGAGCGTCAGGAGAACGTCTTTCAGGAACTGCAGCACGCCATCGACTACCTGGATCACGCGCCGGCGGGTTTCTTCTCGGTCGATGCGGCCGGCGACATCGTATATCTCAACGCCACGCTGGCCGCATGGCTCGATCACGATCTTGCCCAGGTCGGTGCCGGCTCGCTCAAGCTTGCCGATATCGTCGCCGGCGAGGGCGCGGCGCTCCTGACCACGCTTGATGCGACACCCGGCGAAGTGAAGACAGAGGTGTTTGATCTTGATCTGAAGACCCGCAGCGGCAAGCCTTTGCCGGTGAGGCTGTTTCACAATGTGGCGTTCGGCGCCGACGGGACCGCAGGTGCCTCGCGTACACTGGTGCTCAACCGGGCGAAGGACGTGGGCGTCGACTCCGCCCGCGCGGCGGAAGTCCGCTTCATGCGCTTCTTCCAGCACACGCCGATGGCGATTGCCACCGTGGACAAGCAGGGAGGCATCGCGCGCAACAATGCGCGCTTTGCCTCGACGTTCGAGAACGCTCTCAAGGGAGAAACGCGCTCAATCCTTACGGTGGTTGCCGAGCGCGACCGGCCCGCGCTCGAGGCTGCCATCACCAGGGCGGCGGCGGGGGAGGGTCAAATCGCGCCGGTGGAGGCCGCCCTTGCCGGTCAGGGCGAACGCTGGGCAAATTTCTTTGTATCCGCCGTCGACGAGGAAGACCGCGATGGTGAGGCCGCCATCGTCTACGCGCTCGAAACCACGGCCCAGCGCACGCTCGAGGATCGCATCCAGCAACAGCAGAAGATGGAATCGGTCGGGCAGCTTGCCGGCGGGATTGCCCACGACTTCAACAACGTCCTGTCTGCCATCATGATGGCGACTGACTTTCTGCTCAATTCGCACCGGCCGACGGACCCGTCCTTCAAGGACATCATGCAGATCAAGCAGAATGCCAATCGCGCCGCCGCGCTCGTGCGGCAGCTGCTGGCCTTCTCGCGCAAGCAGACATTGCGGCCGCAGGTGCTCGATCTGAATGAGACGCTGAGCGATCTCACGATGCTGCTGCGCCGGCTGATCGGCGAGAAGGTGACGCTCACGTCGGCACTTGGCCGGGACCTTTGGCCGGTAAAAGCCGACCTCTCGCAGTTCGAGCAGGTGATCGTCAATCTGGCGGTTAACGCGCGCGATGCGATGCCCGATGGTGGCACGCTCACTGTGCGCACCGCCAATGTGACCGCGGACGAATGCGCGAGGTTCGGTTACAAGGGTATGCCGCGCGTCGACTATGTCCTGGTCGAGGTGAGCGATACCGGCTCCGGCATTCCCTCCGGGATCATT
>CAZUDR010000053.1:0-12805 GCA_964618715.1 uncultured Undibacter sp.
CCGGAGATTCATCTCCGGGGTCTATTTGTTGAAATTCGTTGTTGTCTGCGACCGTGAGCCACATGATGCAAACGAACCGGAAACATCGCGGCCTTACCCCTTTACAAGATTGGTTAACGACGGAAAAATAATTTCCAGTGACAACAGTTATGTGGTTAACGGGGCGTTGAACAATGACACATCTGTACAAAGCGTTTTGTGGTGCTCTGCTTGTTCTTGGCGTGGCGGGCATCACTATTCCAGGTTCCGCTCTCGCGGGTAGCCGTTACGATCCTGCCTGTAACTGCATGCGCCCGGACAGCCAGTATCACACCAAGCGCGTCGTTCGCGGTGCACCGGTCGTGCGCACGCACAAGCGTTACGTCGATCACACGCGCGTGGTGAAGGGCGACACCAAGCTGATCCAGGAGAACCGCCTGGTCGTGCACGTGCGGCCGGTGATCAACAAGGAAGTGGTCGTGCACCGTCAACACACCGTGGTGAAGGACGTGGTGCTGCACCGGACCAACACCACCAACAAGTATCGCAACGAGTATCACCGCAGGGTGGTGAACCGGTACGTGCCCGGCTCCACGCGCCGCGTCGTTGAGCACCGCAGGGTGCGCGGCGTGGACTGCAACTGCGATTATGATGGCGGGCGCTACAGCGGTGGCGGTTACCACGGCGGACGTGTGGTCTCCTACCGCGACTGACTGAGGATCGTACGGTCGCCTGTGCGGTTCTCGACAGGCCGCCCCGTCACTGCCCGGCGGGGCGGTTCCTATTTGATCGGGCCCGGGCGGTCCCCGATTGGTGCCACAGTGCTACACTACCGGTGAGCAGGCTGATCCCCCTGCCCCGTTAGCAGCCGTGGCGCGATGATTCGACGTAATTTCCCCCAAACGACGCTTTGCCGGCCGCTGGCTGCCGCCGTCCTGGCGGCTGCCTGCGCGGTGCCGGCGGTCGGCCTCGCGCAGACAGCGCCAGCCGCCGGTCTGCCCGCGCCCTCCGAGCTGTTGCTCAAGCTGCCGCGCGACCTCACGCCGTGGGGCATGTTCATGGCCGCCGACGTGGTGGTGAAGGCGGTGATCATCGGGCTCACCTTCGCCTCGCTGCTGAGCTGGACCATCTGGTTTGCCAAGACGATCGAGCTCACCACCGCGCGGCGGCGACTGCGTGGCGCCCTGGCCGTGCTCGGCGAGGCAAGCTCGCTGGCCGACGCGCTCGTTCGCCTGCGAGGCAGATCTCCCGATGCGCTGGCGCTGGCACAGGCCGCGGAGACCGAATTGCAGCTTTCCGCGGATGCCATGACCCGCGAGGGCGTAAGCGAGCGCGTCGCCTCACGCCTTGAACGACTCGAATCCGCCGCGGGGCGACGCATGATCCGGGGCATCGGCTGGCTTGCCACCATTGGCGCCACTGCGCCCTTCGTCGGTCTGTTCGGCACCGTGTGGGGAATCATGAACAGTTTCATTGCCATCTCGCAGCAGCAGACGACGAACCTTGCAGTGGTGGCGCCAGGCATCGCGGAAGCGCTGCTAGCGACCGCGCTCGGACTGGTGGCGGCGATCCCGGCGGTGGTGATGTACAACATGTTTTCGCGGTGGACCGCAGGCTACCGCGCCCTGTACGTCGACACCGCGGCCGCGATCCAGCGTCTGGTGAGCCGCGACCTCGATCGCAGCGCGCAACCCGGCCAACCGGCCGAACGGCCCTGGCCGCTGACTGCCGCGGGGTGACGCCATGAACCTGCGCGCCGATCGCGAAGAAAGTCTGGACGAACTTCACGAGATAAACGTCACGCCCTTCATCGACGTCATGCTCGTGCTGCTGATCATTTTCATGATCGCGGCGCCGCTTGCCACCGTCGACATCGCGGTCAATTTGCCGGCGGCCAGTGCCGAACGCAGCCCGCGGCCGGACGAGCCCCTGTTCCTGACTCTCAAATCCGATCTGGGCGTGACGCTGGGTGACCAGCCGGTCGCCCGCGACTCGCTTGCGGCCGCGCTCGACCAGGCGACCGGCGGGGACAAGGAGCAGCGGGTCTTCCTGCGCGCCGACAAGTCGGTGCCCTACGGAAGTTTGATGGACCTGATGAACGCCTTGCGCGGCGCCGGCTATCTGCGCGTGGCACTGGTCGGGCTGGAAGCCGACAAGGTGCAGCCATGAGCGCGGGGCGGCGATGGCCTGATCTTGTGCGCTGGGGCATCTGCCTGGTGCTGGCGCTCGGCGTTCACGCAGCCTGCGCGATGGTCCTGCTGGCGCACTGGCAGCCGGATGGCGAGGCGGTGACAAGCGGGCCGGTGATCCTGGTCGACTTTGCAGTCGAAGCGGCGGCCCCTGCGTCGGCGCAACCTGATCTGCCGTCGGGACCGAGGTTGCCACAGGCGGACGCCAGGCCCGAACCGGACGAACCAACCGAGACCGCGAGTGTTGAGCCGGAGCCGCAAAAGCCGCCGGAAACGACCGAGATCAAACCGGAGCCGGAGACCGGGCTGGCGCCAAGATCCGCGCCGGCGGCACCAGACATCGACATGATGGCCGAGCCGGCGCCGACAGTATCGGTATTGCCACCGCCGCGGCCGCGCGAAGAGATTGAACGGGCGCGCGTCAAGGAGCCGCGGAAACAGGACAAGCAGGCAAAACGGCAACGGACCGCGAGCCTGGCCAGCGCACCGAGCACTGCTCCGCGGCAAGCCACGCGCGCCGTAGCGCCCGTGCCCGGTGCCTCGGCGCGCGACCCGCGCGCGCTGCCGAACTGGACGTCCCAGCTGGTCGCGCGGCTCGAGCGCCACAAGCGTTACCCCGCCGCGGCGCAGGCACGCGGCGAGCACGGCGTGGCACAACTCGCATTCTCTGTCGATCGCGGGGGGCGCGTTCACAACGCGCGCATCGTGCGCAGTTCGGGTTCGGCCCTGCTCGACCGCGCGACCCTCGCACTGGTCCGGCGTGCGCAGCCGCTGCCGCCGCCCCCGGCAGCCATACCCGGCGCCCGCATCCCCGTCGTGGTGCCGATCCGCTACCGCATCCGCTGACCAGGCTGAATTCCAGACGAAACCGTCATTTTGGACGGGTTAACCGCCGTTAACCATATTTGGAAGCACAGCACTCGATTCGTCGCACTTACCTTGCCCGTGACGCATCGGCGGGAAAAAATGCATGCAAGATTTGTTGCCGCTTGCTCGCGGCGAAGCCGGGCGTGAAAGGAGCTGAGGGGTCCGGCAACCGGCAAAAAACGGGGTAAGGCGTATTATGAAGGGGCCGATCGCAACTTTGATGACGTGCGCTTTAGCGCTGGCGTGCGCAGCACCTGCGCAGGCCACTGGCGCCAAGCGCCTGGAACGTTTCGCGAATATCAAGCCGCTTGAGCCGATTGCGCGGAGCCGTACCGACGTGATCGAGGCCGCCGGCCAGGTGCCCGGCGCCGCCATGGTTCTGCTTGAAGCGCTCCGCTGGCGCGGCCATACGGCGCGACAACTTGGCCTGCCGACCAAGCTGTGGTGCGCCGACTTCATGAACTTCGTGCTGCGTCAGGCGGGCGGCAAGGGAACGCGCTCGCGCGCTGCACGTTCGTTTCTGAAGTACGGCAAGAAGCTCGACGGACCCCGCGTTGGCGCAATTGCCATTCTGTACCGCAAGGGACCCAACAGCGGCCACGTCGGCGTCGTGCGTGGCACGGACGGTCAGGGCAACCCGATTCTGGTCTCCGGCAATCACGGTCCGAAAGTGATGCAATCGACCTATCCGAAAAGCCGGGTGCTTGCCTATGTGATGCCGCCGCAATACGTGCTCGACGACATGGCCGCCGCCGCGCGTGCGGCCGCGGCAGCCAACATCGACTCCAGCAGATAACACGCCCCCAAAACGCAACCTCCAAAATTGCGCGCCTGTCTCAATCGAGCCGGGCGCGTTTTTTTGCAGCTTGCCACACACGCCTCGCTGCGACCGGTAATGTTAATTCAGCCGCCACCGGACTGACGCCCGCGAGTTAGTGTTAACCCGGGCAATAGCTCGACGCCGCCTGCACGAAGTGCACTCTTCGTCGCAAAATCCGTAGTTACCACGGGATATTTTGCCCGTGCGGCAACTTCGATTCCGGACGCTAACGAGGCGGTATGATTGGGCGAGGGCGGCACTTCATTACTGGCACAGCGGCGGCGGCCATCGCGTTGCTCGCGATACCGGATGCGCATGCCTTGTCGCGCGCGCAACTGCGCGCGTGCATTTCCAAGACGGACGTCAAGCCCGACGAGCGCATCAGTGACTGCACCGCGGTTATCGAGGACATTCGCTCGACGAAACTGAAAACGGATGCCTACATCAATCGCGGCAAGGCCTACCGCGCCAAGGGCCAGGTCGACGCTGCGCTGGCCGATTTCAATGCCGCGATCGACCTGGATAGCGAGACCGGCGAGGCCTACTACAACCGCGCCCTCATCCATCGCGATCGCAAGGACGACGAGCGCACGCTGTCGGACCTCGAACAGGCCGTCAAATACGACCGCGGCAATGCGCCTGCGCTCAACATGCTGAGCCACATATATTACAACAGGCGCGACTACTCGAACGCGATCGCGACGCTCGATCTCGCGATCAAGCTCAATCCGAAATACGCGCTGGCCTACTACAACCGCGGCATGGCCTACCGGGCCAAGGGCGAACCCGACCGGGCAATTCCCGACTACGACCGCGCCATCAAACTAAACGCTGACGACGCGATCGCCTATCACAGCCGTGGCCTCGCCTATCGCGACATCCGGGACTACGAGCGCGCCATTCAGGACTTTGACCGCGCCATCAAGCTCAAGCCAAATTACATCCTGGCCCTCAATGACCGCGGCATCGCCTACGCCGCCAAGGGCGACGCCGACCGTGCCATCGAGGACTTCGATCAGGCCATCCTGCTCGATCCGCGCGACGCATTCGGCTACAACAACCGCGGCCTCGCCTATCGCAACCGCGGCGAAATCGACCGGGCGATCAAGGATTTCGATCAGGCGATTCTGCTCAACCCGAATTACGTACTGGCCTACTACAACCGCGGCAACGCCTTTTACGACGAGCGCGATTACGACCGTGCCATCCAGAACTATGACATGGCGATCTCGCTCGATTCAAAATACGCGCTGGCCTATTACGACCGGGGCATCGCCTACTTCGCCAAACGGGACCTCGACAAGGCGCTGCAGGATCTGTCCCAGGCGATCAAGCTCGATCCCAAGGATGCGCTGTCCTACTACAACCGCGGCGTCACGCACGCCGCGCGAGGGGAACTGGACGAGGCCGTCGCCGATTTCGACCAGTCGCTCAAGCGCGATTCCGACAACGCCCTAGCCTACTACAACCGCGGCCTCGCGCTGAGCCGCAAGAGCGAGAACGGCCGCGCCATCGCCGACTTCAGCCAGGCGGTCAAGCTCGACCCCAAGAACGCCCTCGCCTTCTACCACCGCGGTCTGGCCTATGACCGGCGCGGCGACGTCAATCGCGCGCTCGCCGACTACGACCAGTCAATCAAGCTCGATCCTAAGAACGCGTTTGCCTATTACGAGCGTGGACACGCCTACTTCGAAAAAGGCGATCACGACCGCGCTATCGAGGATTTCAACCTCGCGATCAACATCAAGCCCGACTATATGGACGCGTTCAATGTGCGCGGGCTGGCCTATGACGCCAAAGGCGACCGTGACCGGGCGATCGCCGACTTCGACCAGGCGGCGCGTATCGATCCCAACAACTCAGCCGCGCTGACCAACCGCGGCATTGCCTACAGGAAGAAAGGCGACATCGCACAGGCCATTTCCAATTTCGACCGTGCCATCAGCACCGATCCGAACCGTGGCGACGCCCTTTACGAGCGGGGCATGGCGCGCGTGGCACAGGGCAACTTCAAGGAGGCGGTCACCGATCTCGAGCGCGCAATCAAACTCGATCCGAAGAACGTGGCTGCGTTCAATGCACGCGGTTTCTGTTACCTCCAGTTGCGCGAGGAAGAGCGTGCATTTGAGGATTTCGATCAAGCCATCGAACTCAAGCCCGACTTCGCCGAAGCCTACTACAATCGCGGCACTGCGCGACTGGAGCGCCGTGATTACGCCGGCGCAGTTGGCGATTTCAGCAAGGCGATCAAGCTCGATCCGGATGATGCGAAGGCCGTCCGCGCCCGCGGACTTGCGTATTCCGCGCGCCGCGAATACGGGCGTGCAATTGCCGACTTCGATCGCACAATCAAGCTCGCGCCAAAGCTGCCCGGCGCCTACGTGGACCGCGGCAATGCCTGGCAGCACAAGGGCGACGCCGCACGAGCCATTCACGACTACGATCAGGCAATCAAGCTCGATCCGAGGAACGCCGCCGCCTTCACCGAGCGCGGCAACACCTACGCGGCACACGGCAAGGTCGATCGCGCCCTGAGCGACTACGAGCAGGCAATCCGGTTCAATCCGAGCTATGCAGGCGTTTTCAACAGCCGCGCCATGCTTTATCTGCGCAAGGGCGAAACCAGACGCGCGCTTGCCGACCTCAACAAGGCGATCGAACTCGACAAGGATTTTGCGAAGGCACTGTACAACCGCGGAAAGATTTACCTGGGCAACCGGGACATCGATCGCGCCATTGCCGATTTCGACCGCGCCATCAAGGCCGACCCGCACTACGACCTGGCGCTGAACAGCCGTGGCATGGCCTACAAGAGTCTGGGCAAGCTTGACCGCGCCCTCAAGGATTTCGACCGGGCCGTTGAGGTGAATCCCGATTTCGCCCAGGCGCTGTTTAATCGTGGCGAAGCGCTGGAAGCGACCGGCTATCACGACCGCGCGATCAAAGATCTCGACCGGGTGGTCAAGCTCGATGCCCGCAATGCCGAGGCGTTCAACGCGCGCGGCCTCGCCTTGAGCAACAAGAGCGATTTCGAACGCGCGATCCAGGACTTCGGCCGGGCGATAGCACTCGACGGCAAGTTTGCAGCCGCCTACAACAACCGCGGCCGCGCCTATCGCAGCACGGGAGACCACGACCGCGCCATCGCCGACTTCAGCATGGCCGCGAAGATCGATCCGACCCACGCGCTCGCATTCAGCAACCGCGGCAGCGCCTACTTCTTCAAGCACGAATACGATCGCGCGATCAGCGATCTGACCCAGGCGATCAAGCTCAACCCGAGTTATGTGCAGGCCTATTCCGACCGCGCCATCGCGCTGGGCGCCAAGGGCGACACCAGGCGCGCGCTTGCGGATTTCGAACATGCCCTCAAGCTCGATGCCAGCAATCCGGTCACACTGAACAACCGCGGTGTCGCCTACCGGCACATGGGCGAGATCGGGCGGGCCATCGCCGACTTCAATCAGGCGATCAAGCTCAACGAGAACTACGCCGTCGCCTATTACAATCGTGGCGATGCCTACGTCGAAAGGAAAGACTTCGACCGGGCGATTGCAGACTTCAGCCAGGCGCTCCAGCTGAACAACAAGGACGCCTTCGCCTATCACGAACGCGGCATTGCCCATTACCGCAAAGGCGACCTCGATCGCGCCATTGCCGATTTCGAGCAGGCCAAAAAGGTCAATCCGCAACATTCGATCGCGTCGAAGCCCGACAGTGGAGGCATTCGCGGCGAGCGCGGCTACGACACCGGGGCGGCCACACTGACCCAGCCAATCCGGCTAAACCCGCTGTTCGCCCTAGCCTACAACGACCGCGGCATTGCGCTCGCGACCAAGGGCGACGTCAACCGTGCCATTGCCGACTTTGGCGAGGCCATCGAGATCAACCCGAACTTCCCGGTCGCGTATCACAACCGCGGCATTGCCTATCTGCAGAAGAAAGATCTCGAGCGCGCGATCGCCAACCTCGACGCAGCCATCAAGCTCGATGCGGAAGACACCGGGAGCCACTTCGCGCGCGGCGTGATACGCTACGACCACGAGGATTACGACGCGGCGATCGCGGATTTCGGCCACGTCATCACCCTCGCCCCGCAAAACGCCGCTGCCCACTACAACCGCGGCATCGCCTATCACGAAAAGCACGACTTCGACCGGGCGATCCAGGACCTCACCCGCGCGGCCGAACTCGATCCCCGGCTGGCGCTCGCCTTCAGCGCCCGTGGCAGCGCCCTGGCCGGCAAGGGAGAATACGATCGTGCGGTGCAGGACTTCGCGCATGCGACACGACTCGACCCCAAGCTGGCGCTTGCCTTCCGCGCCCGTGCCGGCGTGCTGGTGAGCCAGGGCGACTATGACGGCGCCATCAAGGAGCTCGATCGGGCGATCGCGCTCAATGCCGACGACGCGGCCGCCTATTACATCCGGGGGCTGGCGCGTCACGCCAAGCAGGACTACGACGGCGCCCTGAAGGACTACGACGAGGCACTCAAGCGCAATGCCGGCTATGCGATCGCGTTCTACAACCGCGGCAATGCCCATTACGATATGGGTGACTACGCCAAGGCGATTGCCGACTACGACAGTGCGCTGAAGTTCAATCCGGCCGACGCGCTGGCCTTGAACAATCGCGGCAATGCCCATGCCAACCTGCGCCGGTTTGACCACGCCATCGCCGACCTGACCCAGGCATTGAAGTACAAGCCGGCCTTCGCGGCGGCCTATGTCAATCGCGGCGTGACCCAGGCCGCCAGGGGCGACATCAACCGCGCGCTCGCCGACTTCGAACAGGCAATCCGGCTGGATCCGCGTAACAGCATGGCCTACTTCAACCGTGGCGTCGCCCATCTGGACAAGCGCGACACCGATCGCGCCATCGCCGATTTCCATCAGGCGGTCGGCATCAACCCCGCCTACGCCACCGCCTATTACAGCCGCGGCGCCGCCTACGCCGCCATGCGCGACTATGAGCGGGCCATTGCGGACTTCGACCGCGCAATCGAGATCAGGCCCGGCTATGTCGCCGCCCACGAGGACCGGGCGCTCAGCTACGCGGCAAAGGGCGATACGGAGCGCGCCCTTGCCGGCTTTGACAAGACAGTGGAACTCGCGCCCGGCAATGCGCGGGCCTTCTATAACCGCGGCATTGCCCACCGCATCAACGGCGACTTTGACCGCGCCATTGCGGACTTCGACGCCGCGGTGACACTTGATCCCCATCAGGCGTCCGCCTTCTATCAGCGCGGCCACGCCTATCATGAGCGCGGCGACCTCGACCGCGCCATTGCCGATTTCAACGAGGCGGTCCGGGTCAACGGCAAGGACGCGCTGGCGTACTATCGCCGCGCGCTCGCCTGGCGCGACAAGCGCGATTTCGACCGCGCGATCGCGGACTTCGGTCAGGCCATCAAGCTCCAGCCCAAGCAGGCAGCCCTTTACGATGCCCGCGGCCTCGCCTACCGCATGAAGGGCGACCTCGACCGCGCCATCGCCGATTTCGGCGAGGCGATACGGCTCGACCCGGCGGCGGGTGCATCGCTCATGCATCGCGGCACGGCCTATGGCATGCGCGGCGACCTCGACCGCGCCATCCAGGATTTCGACGCGGCGATCAGGCTCGACGGGCAGAACGCGGTCGCCTTCAACAACCGTGGCTTTGCCTACCGCAAGAAGGGCGATCTCGACCGCGCCGTCGCCGACTTCGGCACGGCGATGGAGATCAAGCCGGACTACGCGGAGGCAGCGTTCAATCGCGCCAATGCCCATTACGACAAGCGCGACTTCGGCAGCGCCATTGCCGATTACAACGCGGCCATCAAGATCGACGCCCGGTTCGCCGATGCCTTTAACGGCCGCGGGCTCGCCTATGACGGCAAGGGCGCATACGCGCAGGCGATCGTCGATTTCACCCAGGCCCTGAGGCTGAACCCCAGGAGCTCCCACGCCTACAACAACCGCGGTTTCGCCTATCGCAACAGCGGTGATTTTGACCGCGCCATCGCCGACTATAACGAGGCGCTGGCGATCAATCCGGACTATGCGCTGGCGCTGTACAACCGCGGTATCGCCTACTACGACAAGCGCGACTTCGAGCGCGCCAGCGCCGACATGAACAAGGCGATCAAGATCAACCCGAACTTCTCTGCCGCAGCGCGCGATCGCGGCATCGACAACTACGACAGACGCGACTTCGATGCCACCGTGGCGGCGGCCGATCCGCTGATCGGCAAAGGGCCGCAATATGCAATGAACTTCAGCGGCCGCGGCAGCGCCTACGAGAACCGGCGCGAAGCCGACCGCATCGTGGTGGCGGCGAGCCCGCCGGTGCGCGGCAACGGCTACAAGCCTTACGTCTATGCCGCCGCCACGTTCCCGCCGGCGAGCCCGCCGCTGATCGCGCCGATCGAGCCACGCGCGCCACGCGTGCTGGTCCCGCTGCCGGTGCCGGCGCCGAACGGCACACACGCGCGGGCGTCTGCCGAGGTGCGGGTCAACGTGCCGTTGCCGCGGCCGCGGCCGGCCCGGCAACTCCGGCTGCCGCGCGAGCGATTTTCGCGCCGGTAGAGACGAATCGCGGGATAACGCCCGCAACAGCAGGAAATAAGCTGTGGAATCGGCACGCTCCCGGCGCCGCCCCGCCGCGACTTGCGTCTAGATTGCAGCCAGCATGACGACCCGCCGCTACCGCAACGCGCTGCGCGCACTGCTGACGCCCGCCGAGCACCGCGTCTTCACGCGCCTCGACACGCCGCAGAAGATCCAGCATTTCCTCGAGAAGATGCCGTGCAACTTCGAGCCGAACGGCGATACCGCCATGTCGCCGCGCCGGGTGCTGCAGGAACACGTCTGCCATTGCTCGGAAGCCGCCATCTTCGCCGTGGCGGCGCTCGCCTACCACGGCAGGCGCGGCTGGCTGATGGACCTGCAGGCGTTGCCCAGCGACCAGGACCATATGGTCACGCTGTTCCGGGAGCGTGGCTTGTGGGGCGCCATCAGCAAGACCAATCACGCCATCCTGCGCTGGCGCGATCCGATCTACCGCAGCGTGCGCGAACTGGCGATGACCTATGCGCACGAATACTGCCTGCCGGGCGGCAAGAAATCGCTGCAGGCCTATTCGCGGCCGTTCTCGCTGACGCGCTATGCCCCGTCGCGCTGGGTGACCTCGCCCGACGACCTCGACTGGCTGCTGCTCGACCTCGATCTGTCGCCGCACCTGCCACTGGCACCCGGGCACGCCATGGCCCGGCGCCGGCGCACCACCAATGTCGAACTGCGCGCGCAGGAAGTGGTCGAATGGCCGATACCGCGCGACCGCATGATGAAATACGGGATGCTCACCAAGGCCGAGGCCGCGAGGATGGCCAGGGAAGAGCCGAAGGCGAAGCGGCCGGCGCCACGGCCGGGGCCGCGATGACAGCGTGAACGGCGTCCGCTATAAGCAGGCGCAGCAACCGACCTGGGACCGCCACGCGTGACGTCGTTCGTCTTCCGCCGGCAGATGATGATCGAATGGGGTCACTGCGACCCGGCCGGCATCGTCTTCAACAGCCGCTTTTTCGAGTTCTTTGATCACAGCACCTGGCTGTTGTTCGATGCCGCCCTCGGTGTCAGGCCGCCGGACCTGGCGCCGACCTACGGCATCCTCGGCATTCCGCTGGTCGATGCCCGCGCCGATTTCAGGAAGCCGGCCAGGTTCGGCGACATGGTGGAGATTTCCTCGCGCGTGTCCGAGTTCCGCCGCTCCTCCTTCGACGTCGAGCACCGCATCACGGTCGACGGCGAACTGGCGGTCGACGGCAGCGAAACCCGGGTCTGGGCGGCGCGCGCGAAGGATAATCCGGAGAAGATCGGCGCAGTCGCCATCCCCTCCGAAGTCATTGCCCGGTTTGGATAATTTTTGCCCTGCCCGCGCGAACGTTCCAGCCATTCCCGGTTACGGGTCTGGAGGCGTCTGGCCCGGCGGTGTGTCCTAGTTGCAAACAAGACCGAAGACGAAGCGCGATTCGAAAACGCGCCGCAGAGGGAGAAAACGCTTGGCCCGGCTGCTTGAGTTCACGCTCAACGGCCGCGACCGCGCCGACGCGGTCGCGGACAACATCTTGCTGCTCGATTTCCTGCGCGAGCAGCTCGGGCTGACCGGCACCAAGACCGGCTGCGACGGCGGCGAGTGCGGCGCCTGCACCGTGCTGGTCGACGACAGGCCGGTGCTTTCCTGCCTCACCCTGGCGGCGACCGTCGCCGGCAAGCGCGTCGACACGGTGGAATCGCTCGGCCACGACGGACAGTTGTCGGCGGTGCAGCGCGGCTTTCACGAGAAGCTCGGCTCGCAATGCGGCTACTGCACGCCCGGCTTCATTATGGCATCGGCCGGCCTGCTGCGGCGGAATCCCGATCCGAGCGACGAGGACATCCTCGCGGCGCTCGGCAGCAACATCTGCCGCTGCACGGGCTACGTGAAGATCATCGAGGCGGTGAAATATGCCGCGGCGTTGAATGCGCGAGGGGTGAGTCCATGAGCGGCCTCCTCCGTTCGTCCCCGCGGAAGCGGGGACCCAGAGCCAAAGGACTGGATGCCCGCTTCCGCGGGCACGAACAGGTTGAGGTGTCGCCGTGAACCGGCCCGTCCCCGCGCACAATATCGGCGACTACGTGCCGATGATCGACGGCCCGGAGAAGGTTTCCGGCCGCGCCAAATACACCGCCGACATCGTCGCGCCCGGCCAGCTTGCCGGCCGCATCTATCGCAGCCCCTATGGTCACGCCGAAATTGTATCAGTCGATGTGTCCGAAGCGCTGCGGGTTCCGGGAGTGAAGGCGATCGTCACCGGCGCCGACTGCGACAAGACCTTCGGCGTGCTGCCGATCGACCGCAGCGAGCATCCGCTGGCGCGCGACAAGGTGCGCTAAAAGGGAGAACCGGTGGCCGCGGTCGCGGCGGTCGACGA
>CAZUDR010000054.1:0-12803 GCA_964618715.1 uncultured Undibacter sp.
CGTACGGTCGAAATTCTTGCCCATGCCCCATTGCGTTGTGTGGCGCTGGAATTCGCGCACCGATCCTTCGTTGGAACAGGAGTAGCCGGCGATGCAGTCAACCGCGTTCTCGATCGTCAGGTGCTTGGCCCGCTTCCCGACCACGGCAACCAGTTCGGCCTCGTAGTCGAGCTGTACCGATTCCTGCGGCCGCATGATCGGCTGCAGGTGCGGCACCATCGAGGTCAGCACGCGGAAGAAAATCGACGGGAACTTCGGAATGTTGTCGCGCTGCGGGCCTTCCTTCACGTGGTCGAGATAGTTGAGGCCGAGGCAGACGATCTTGCCGGGGGTCCGCACCGGCAGCGAAAATTTCAGGCCCGCCAGCGGGCGGCGGGCGGAAGCCGGCGCCTTTGCGGCGAGGTCGGCGAGCGGCTTGAGATCACCGTTGCTGCGCCGCAGCCAGTCGCCAAGACCGGTGGGCGCACTGGCATCTGCCGCCTGGAGGTCGATGACGTTATCACCCTCGACCACACCGAGACGCGGGCCGCTGTCTTCAAAACTGACGATCTTCATGATGGGAATTCCTGCCTCGCATGCACATGCGCGTCCGGGCGGACGCGGGCGGGCAGTCCTTAGCGCATTTCAGGCAAGACAGGCCAGCGCCAAAACTGCAGCGCTCCCCTCACCCGGATGTGGCGGGATGAGACGAAAAACGGATCAGGGTTTCGGCTGACCCGTCTTGCCGCTACCGCCCCCGGGGCCAAGCCGGAAGGCCTGGATGGAGAAATACTTGTGGGCGTCGGTCCAGCTCGCGACCGGCTGCCAGCCGACACCGCGGGCGAGCGCGGTCAGTGACTCCACGCTGTACTTGTAGCTGTTCTCGGTGTGGATGGTCTCGCCGGCGCGGAAGTCGATTGTCTCGCCGGCCACCTTCACCTTCTGCCGCTTGAGGCTGGCAAGGTGCATCTCTATTCGGTTGCGCTCGCGGTTGTAGAAAGCGTGATGTTCGAAGCTCTCGAGATTGAAGGTGCCGCCGAGTTCACGGTTGATGCGCTTGAGCAGGTTCAGGTTGAAGCTGGCAGTGACACCGGCCTTGTCGTTGTAAGCTGCCTTGAGCACCTCGACCGGCTTGATCAAATCGACACCAATGATGAACAGCGCGCCCGATCCGAGCATTCTGCCGGCATGTGCAAGGAACCCGGACGCCTCATGCGGTTCGAAATTCCCGATGGTCGAGCCGGGAAAGAACCCGACATGCGGAGCATCGACGACCTCCGCCGGCAACTCGAAGCTTTTGGTGAAATCGGCGGTCACCGGCAGCACCTTGAGGGCGGGAAAATCGGGCCGCAGTTCGGCTGCCTCCCGCTCGATCATCTCGCCGCAGATGTCGACCGGCACGTAGGCGGCGAATTGCGGGGCCGCGTTGAGCAGAATGCGCGCCTTCTTGCTTGCGCCTGCGCCGAATTCAACCAGCGCCGCACCGTCCGGGATCAGTTTGGCAATATCGCCGGCCTGATCCCGCAAGATGCTCATCTCGCAGCGGGTCGGATAGTACTCCGGCAGATCGGTGATGCTTTCAAACAGCAACGAGCCTGTGTCGTCATAGAAATATTTGGCGGGGATGCGCTTTGGCGTTGCGGTCAGTCCGCGCACCACGTCGGCGGCAAAAAGCGCAGTTTCGGCGTCCTGTGGTTGCGGACGCGCGGATTGGGCAAGTGCACCCATTATTCCTCCTTATCTGAACTCGGCCAGGCGCACGCCGCTGAACTGCCAGCGCGATGGCGGGTAGAAGAAATTGCGATAGCTCACGCGTTCATGACCGGCAGGCGTGGCCAGCGAAGATCCGCGCAAGACCATCTGATTCACCATGAATTTGCCGTTGTATTCGCCGAGCGCTCCCTCGGCGGCCCGGTATCCCGGATAGGGTAGATAGGCACTTCTCGTCCATTGCCAAGCAATACCGAAGGCATCGGCGAGCAGGCCGGCGCGGGCTGCAACTTCCCATTCCACCTCGCTCGGCAGGTGCATCCCGGAAAATCGCGCGAAGGCGTCGGCCTCGTAATAGCTGATATGCGTAACAGGCGCGTCCGGATCGACGGGCCGCAGTCCGCCAAGCGTCATCGAGAACCACTGGCCATCACGTTCACGCCAGTAGCCGGGCGCCTGCCAGCCGTCCGCCTGCACCGTGGCCCAGCCGTCCGACAGCCATAGCGACGGCGTCGCATAGCCGCCGGCGGCGATGAATTCCATCCACTCACCATTGGTGACCAGATGGCGCGCGATACGCATGGGCGGAATCAGTTCATCGTGGTGCGGCGTCTCATTGTCGAAGCAATAGCCGTCACTGTCGTGGCCAATCTTGTGGATGCCGGACGGAATTTCAACAAGACCGCGCGGCCCTTGTGTTGGCGGTGGCGGTTGCCAGTCCGGATTGTAGGCAGGATCCGTCGGGTTCTGCGCGAAGGCGTGCAGGATATCGGTCAGCAGCAATTCCTGGTGCTGCTGCTCGTGATGCAGTCCGATTTCCAGAATGCGGAAGACCTCGTCGGCGTTCCCGGCCGGCACGGTTTCGATCAGCTTCTCCACCGCGGCATCGACATGGGTGCGGTACCCGGTGACGTCGGCGCCGCTCGGCCGGGTGATCAGCCCGCGCTCCGGCCGCGCATGGCGCGGACCTGCCGCGACGTAGTAGGAATTGAACAGGAACGGAAAGCGCTCATCGTAGATCCTGTATCCCGGGACGCTCGGTACCAGCAGGAACTGCTCGAAGAACCAGGTAACATGTGCCCGATGCCATTTGGTCGGGCTGGCATCGTCCATCGACTGCACGATCTGGTCCTCGGCCGACAGATGTGCCGCGCGCGACTCGGTCTCGCCGCGGACACGCCGGAACGCTTCGTGCCAGTCGGCGCGAACCTGTTCCAGGTTTTGGGAGTCAAACCGGGGAGCCGTCCCCTCCGCAGCCTCACGTGGCCGGGGGAATACCAAAGTTCGCGCCATTCACGGCCTCCGTCCCTTTTTTTCGGGAAATGGCGGTCAATGTTCGTAGGAATACGAACAATGGCCCCGGATTGTTCCATTCCCCGCCGCACCCGGCAACCTCGCAGCGTCGGGTAGCTGTGGACTCGCCACGCCAGACTTGCCGTAACAACCCGCGCAACAACGCCCAAGCCATTGAAATCGTTCAATTACCTGGAATCAGCGAGATGCAAGTTATGCGATCTGCGGTCGTTCACAATGAATTTTATTTCAGGGAGCCCAATCCGGCCTGACGGGTCGGGGTGCCCTGCGTGCCGGTCACGCCGGTGCAACCGGTGACGCCGACAACCCCGTTCATCTCGATCGGCGTTTCGCCCGGCCGGACCGCGCACGAGCCCAGTGGCGTTATTTCGTGGCCGAGGTTGTCGACATGGGCATCGGCCGGACACGATCCCCGTCCTGCAGGAAGGCCCCGGCCCGCGCGACCACGACGTCACCCTCCGACAGTCCTTCACTGATTTCGGCTTTCCCGTCGTCGATCAGTCCGACGTTCACGCTGCGGGTTTCGACCCTGTTGTCACGCACCACCTGCACGAACGTTCCATCCTGCCCGTACAGGACCGCCGACAGGGGAACGGCCGGACCGCAACTTCGACCGATTTCAATGGTCGCACGACCAAAGGCGCCGGCCCGCAGCCGTGGATTGTTACTCACGGCAATGCGAACGCCGCCGAGTTGCGTCTGCGGATTGATCATCACAGAGGACGAGCGGACACGCCCGGACAATTCACCGGCGCCAATAACCTCGACCTTGGCCGCCTGGTGGGGGGCAAGACGCGACAGGGCTTTTCCCTGTGCTTCCGCCGCCAGCTCCAACTGACCGTCCTTGACGATACGAAAGAGCGGCTCCGCCCGCGCCGACGCCATCGTACCAATGACAGCCGACACCGAGCTGACTATTCCGCCCGCCGGCGCCTTCACGATAACGACAGTGTTGTCGTTCGAGCCCTCCGGGGGCGTAAGCCGTGCCAGTGCCTGCCCTGCGACCACGGTCGTACCCGGCTCGACGAGCACGTCCGATATCTGCAGTCCCTCACGATCGGGCCGCACCAGAATTTCGTTACGAGGCACCAGAACCCCGGTAACCTGCAGCTTGTCGGTGAAGCACATTCGTTTGGCGGTAATGACGGTCACGGCGATATCGGGATTCGCATCGCTCTCGGCGGCGAACACCCGCTGTGTCAGCGCGAAACCGGTAACCAGGATAATCGCGGCCGCCGCCACGAGATTGCCCAAGCAGGCGCCCCGCATCAGGCGGAACCGATGAACCTGTCGCCGGTCGCATCTCATGGCAGGTCCGTTCGAATTGAATTTGCAATGATCGGTGTAACCCTGTCGCCATTGCGCAGGGAGCTGCCGGCACTGGCAACGACCAGGTCGCCCTCCTTCAATCCGGACCGAATTTCGGTTTGGGTGTCGGAATGAAACCCGACGCTGACCTGCCGTGTTTCGACGACATTCTCGCGCACGACTTGAACGCTGGTGCCGCCGGTCTGGTAGGTTACAGCCGAGCGCGGGACCGATATTCCGCAACTTCGATCGGCATCAATTCTGGCCCTCGCAAACATCCCCATGCGAAGTCCCGACACGAGGTCGATTGAAATCCGGACCTTGCCAAGCTGCGTGCCCTGATCAACTGCGGAGGGCACACGCCGGACCCTGCCGGACAGTTCGCGATTGTCGTCGAGAAATACGCGTGCCCGCTGTCCGGGCGAGAGCGTCGGCAAGTGGATGCTCGGAACCTCAACTTCGAGTTCGATGTCGTTGTCCACCGCAATCATAAACAGAGGCTCTTGTCGCATTGACGAAGCCGTCGCACCGACGACGGCGGCGCTCTGCATGACGACGCCGGCCACAGGCGCTTTCAATGTCGTCGACGTTGGACCGGGAGGGGCGCCGGACTCGCCGCCTTCACGCAACAGTCGGACCAGCGTCTGACCGGAATTGACCTGATCACCTTCAGCCACCAGGACATCAGAGATCTGGTAGCCAGGCGCGTCGAACGTCACGACCGCCCGCTGGCGGGGGACCAGAAAACCGCTGACATGAACCTGTTCGGAAAAGCAGGCATTCGTGGCGCGCACCACGACGACCTGGGCAGGCGGAAGGCCTTTTGCGTCCTGCTCGGGTTCTTCGGCATATGCTGCACTGTCGAGTGAGATGGCAGCAATGCCGCTGGTGAGGATCATTCCCGCCGAGACAATTGCCGCTACAGAACAAAGCTTCACGGCCGGCACCCAAGATTGCGGATCACCACTTTTCCTTCGCCGACTGCATTACCTATCTTAACTGCCGAACGACCCGAAAACCGTTACCCGAATATCGGACGTCGCTATCATAGCGGAAACGCGAATTGGACCGGACATAGTCCGACTGGCTATCGAACGAGCCGCCACGCAGCACGCGCAGCCGGCACTGCCCTGTCGTCCACGCCGAGCCATCCGTCGGGGCGCCCTGATAACTGTCGTTCCAGCAGTCCTCGACCCATTCGGCCGCGTTGCCCGCGGTGTCGTAAAGACCAAACGGATTGGCCTTGTAGCTTCCAACCGGCAACGTGCGCTCGGATTCACCGGTACTGCATTCCCGGCAATTGGCGTGCCGCGTGCCCACACTGCGACCCCACCAGTACGGAGAGGCGGTTCCACCGCGCGCCGCATACTCCCATTCAGCCTCGGTGGGCAGCCGATAGGTGTGTCCTGTTTTCCGAGTCAGCCAGGTCACGTATTCCTTGGCATCGAGCCAACTCACGTTGATAGCGGGACGGTTGCCTCGGCCCCAACCCCGATCGGCGGGCCGAAATTTGCAACCACCGTCGTCGACGCATCGGTCCCATTCCTCGAATGTTACTTCGCGTACGCCGATGGCAAACGGCGAACCGATAGATACTTCATGGACCGGCTCTTCACGATCGTTGTTCGATGAACCCATCCGGAACGACCCGGCCGGCAAGACAACGAGTTCCGGGCACTCCGCACAATCGCGAAATGTGTCTCCCGGCTTGAGATCGCGGCGGACCGGTTCGCGCGGCGGCGAAAGCGAAGCCTGGGAGGAGTCCTTGGGCGGTGAGGGACGCGACGGTTCGGTGGAAGACTTCGAGTTCGATGCGGCCGGTGGTGCAGGGGTGACTGCAGGCTTCGACGCAACTGCAGAAGGCTTCTCGCTGAAGCTGAATTCCTCGAGCAAGGATGAAGCGACCCATGGGACCTGTTTGCCGCGAGAATCCCGCGACACCGCGATGCGGGTACGATTGAACATTTCCTCGACGCTAAGACCGGGCGTTTCGAGTTCCTTGATCAGCTCTTTCGCAAAAAGGCTGGTCCCATCCGCTGTGGGTTCATCGAGCAGCCTGCCGGGCGCTGCGGAATACAATGCAAGCGTCCCGGTCGGCGCCTCGACAGGTGCCAGACCTTGCGGTGAAAGCCGGAACCGGCGTTCAAAGGGATTTCTCCGCGCAGCATCGATAATAACGATCTTGACTCGCGCGCCCTTGCGGTGAACTTCGTTCAGCAGCGTGTCGATGCTGATCCCATCGCGGCGCACGTCGCTTTCGTTCCATATCAGGCCGTTGACCGGGATCAGATAGCTTCGGCGCGAAACCTGGAGACCGATACCGCTGAAATAGAAAAGCGCCGCGGTCGTCGTGTCCTTGATCCTGGCGACAAAGTCATCGACCGCGCGCTGCATTTCCTCTTTGCCGAGATTCGTCTTGAACTCGACATTGAAATCGAGCTTGCGGAGCTCATCCGCCAGTTTCGTTGCATCCTTGATCGGCGTCGCAAACGCCGACCTGGCATCCGGATACCTCGCATTGGCAATGAGAAGCGCAACGCGGTTGTCGCCATTCTGGGCGTATACGGCCGGGGTGAGCGCCAGCACTGCAAGAAAAAGGCTCAGCCCAATGAATATCGGCCGCAAAATAACGGCCCCGACGCAGTCAATAGACATTGGAGCTCTTACAACTTGTCTCATTACCAACGCATCGGAGATCGTGCCGCAGGTGCCCGGCCCCTGCTCGCTCTGGTCGTGTATCCGTGAGCCGCCGATCTCCCCTCCCGGGACTGATGATTTCGGATTAGCTTTTGAATTCTAAACGGATTGGGGCCGCCGGACAACAGCGGGCGACCCTCAGCGGCATTACGTTCTTAACGACCTGTCCCGGCACCCGCACAGGGCCCACACGGCAAACCGGAAGCGCTGCCGCCGACGGCACCATCGGCTATTCCGCCGGGCGATGGGCGGACTTCTTGTCGTGCTCGGGTTCCCCGGCATCGCCGGGTCCGACGAAGCGGCCAAACAGGCGCCACACGAGGTTCCCCACGTCGTCCATCACAGTGAAAACGGCCGGAACGAAAAGCAGGGACAATAGTGTCGATACAAGCAGGCCGCCGATGACGGCAATCGCCATGGGGGAACGAAATTCGCCGCCAGCCCCCAGTGCCAGGGCGCTCGGCAACATGCCCGCGGCCATGGCGATGGTTGTCATTATGATGGGACGCGCGCGCTTGCGGCCCGCTTCGAGCACCGCGGTCGTCCGGTCGATGCCTTCGCGCATGGCTTCGACGGCGAAGTCCACGAGCATGATCGCGTTCTTGGTCACAATGCCCAGGAGCATGAGGAGACCAATGAACACCGGCGTCGTAACCGGAGAGGATGTCACAAGCAATGCCAGGATCGCACCGGCGATCGACAATGGGAGGGAAAACAGGATGGTGAGCGGCTGCTGAAAACTTGCGAACAACACGGCGAGAACCACATAAACCATGATCAGGCCATTGCGCATGGCCTCGCCAAAACCGGAAAACAGTTCGGCTTGCAATTCCGCGTCGCCACCCGCGTTGACGGTAATGCCCGGCGGAAGGCTGTTCATCACCGGCAAGGCGTTGATTGCCTTGCTGGCGTCACTGAGGGTGGACCCGGCGACAAGATCCGCCTGGACCCGCGCCTCCCGTTGACGATCATAGCGAGAAATACTGACAGGACCCTCGCCGAACGTGATCTCGGCAATTGCGTTGAGCGGAACCGCTGTGCCGCGTTGCGAGGGTACCCGAATCTGCTCGAGCACCTTGCGGTCGGCACGCGCCTTTTCGTCGAGCAGCACGCGGATTGGAACCACGCGCTCGCCGTCATTGAATTTGGCCAGCGCCGGCGTCCGGTCGCCGACCGTGGCAACCCGGATCGTCTCCGACAGCGCTTCTGTCGAAACGCCCAGACGTACCGCCAGGTCACGACGCGGATAAATCCGAAGCTCCGGTCGATTAAGCGTTGCCGACGGTATGATATCGGTCACCATCGGCAGCCGCCGCATTTGTGTAGCGATTTCGGAGGCCACATTCGCCACCGTACTGCTGTCCTGGCCGGTGACGATTAAGGTCACATTGCGTTGGCCGTTTTCATCCACGAACCAGTGGCGGACATCGGGAATATCGAAAAGATCCCTGCTGATTTCGTGCTCGAGCTCTCGCTGTGTTTTGGAGCGTTCGCCTTTCGGAACGAAGTTGACTATCAGCGTGGCATAGCGCACGCCGGTGACGCCATCGGGCAGTCGACCGCCGCTGACGAAAACGCTGAGGATTTCCGGACGGTTCTGCAACCGGCTGGCAATTGTATCGGTTACCTGGTCCGTATCACCGAGTTGCGAACCGGGCGGCAGCTCGATGGCAAGGGTGGAACGCGATATATCCGCGGCGGGAAGAAAGCCCACCTGCAAGAGCGTTGCACTCGCCAGTGACAATCCGAAGAACGCCAGGCCCGCGACGATGGTGAGAAACCGGTGCCGTACCGCCCAGTTCAACGTGCGCGAATATACCGCCAGGATGCGCCCTTCGCGCTTCTCTTTTTCATAACCATGCGACGTAAGGAAATAGGCCGCGAGCATCGGCGTCATCATGCGCGCACAGAGCAGTGAAAACAGAACCTGCACCGAGACCGTCACGCCGAACTGCTTGAAAAACTGTCCGGGGATCGACGGCATAAAGCTCGCAGGCACGAAGACGGCAACAATCGAGAGACTGATGGCGATGACGGCAAGGCCGATCTCGTTGGACGCGTCGAGGGCAGCCTGGTACGGCGTCTTGCCCATGCGCATGTGGCGCTCGATATTCTCGATTTCGACAATCGCGTCGTCCACAAGAATGCCGGTGCTCAGCGTGATCGCCAGCAGACTCACCATGTTGAGCGAGAAGCCGAGCGTGTGCATCGCCCAGAATGCCGGAATAATCGAAAGCGGCAGCGTGATCGCCGCGATGATAGTTGCCCGCCAGTCGCGCAAGAACAGGAACACGACGATGACCGCGAGAAAGGCGCCCTCGTAGAGTGTGGTCAGGGCTGAATGATAGTTGCCCAGCGTTTCCGGCACCGAGGTATCGATCAGCCTGAGCGCGACCTCGGGATGCGCCTCTTCGATCGCCTTGACCTTCTCGGCGACGGCCTCGGCGACCGTAACGTCGCTTGCGCCCTTGGCGCGGAAGATGCTGAAGCCCACAACCGGCTTTCCGTCGAAACGCGCGAATGTGCGCGGTTCGGCCACCGTGTCCGTTACAAGGCCGAGATCGTCCAGCCGAACGTCGCCGCCCGACGGCAATCCGATCTTGGTCGCGGCAAGGTTCGCGAGCGTTTTTGCTCCCGCAAGGGTACGAATCGCCTGATCTCGGCCGCCAATTTCGGCACGGCCGCCGGCGACATCGACATTGCTGCCGCGCAACTGCCGGCTCACACCGAGCGGGGTCAATCCGACCGCCTGCACACGAACAGGATCAAGTCCGACGCGTATCTCGCGCTCGACATTGCCGAGACGATCTATACTGCCGACACCGCGCAAGCCCTGCAGTTCGCGAACGACGACGTCTTCGACAAAGTACGACAACTGTTCCGGAGTCTTGCCGGGTGCGATCGCTGCATAGGTGAGGATCGGCAGGCCCGCGATATCCACGCGTTGTACGCGCGGCTCGTCGATACCGGCGGGCAAATTCACCCGCGCACGCGTGACGGCATCCTTGACGTCGTTGAGTGCCCGATCGGTGTTGGCTTCAAGCCCAAAGGTGATGACCGTGGACGAAACGCCGTCGGTAATCGTCGATCTGATATGGCGAACGCCTTCGATACTCGAAACCCCGTCCTCGATGTATCGCGTGACCTTGGTTTCGAGCTCGACCGGACCGGCGCCGAACTGGGTAACCACGACGGAAATGACCGGCGCGTCCACGTTCGGCATGCGAGTAATCGGCAACTTGCCGAAACTCAGGAGTCCGAGTGTGACGATCGCGCCAAATACCACGATGGGAGTAAAAGGATGGCGGATCGACCACGCCGAGATATTGACTGCCATGCCCCTTCCCGGTGACCGGTCTCGTCCGGGACAAGCCCCTTCAGGAGTACCGCACCAGGCCCTTTATGGCCGCTGCTACCCAGCGAATGTAGTGCCTATCGCCACTGCAACTGTATTGGAGAGTTGTCCGGGGCGCCAGCGTGAAGAATGGTCGCATCGGCGCCCACGCGCACCGTCACGGGGCTTCTGCAGACTTGATAATATTGCTACGGTTTGCGCTAATATGGTGATCCTTGCATGCTTGGGAGTGCCGCACATGAACACCTGTTTTGCTCGAGTCTTGGCGGTGGCGGCTCTGACAGCGATTGGCTCCGCTTCCGCTTTCGCCCAGGTTGCCAATTCGGTCCAGCTCGCGCAGGCCAACAGCACGGAAGCGCAGTCCCTCGAAAATCTGGATATGTCGGCGGTGCCCGACCTTGATGGCGCCACGATCCGGAGAGTGCAAAGCGCGCTGAGTGCGAAAGGTTTCGACCCGGGCCCTGCAGATGGCCAGGCGGGAGTAACCACAAAGGCAGCGGTGCAAAAATTCCAGGAGCGGTTTGGCATCAATGGAGACGGTGCCATCAACAACCAGACGCTGTTCGCCCTGGGCGTGGTTGGCATCAAGCCGGCCGAGACAGAAAAGGCGACAAAAGAAGCCGAGCCGGACAAGGCAAAGGAAGAGAAAGCAAAAAAGGAAGCTTCGCGTCCTGAACCCAAACAGAGTCCTGCACCAAAGCAGCAACGCAGCAGATCACGTACCCCTTCGAAAGCTTCGCAGCAGAGAAACGCCCAGCCCGGCAATCGCGGCGGTTCTACGACCTGGTGCTCACAACTGGCGACCGGCGGGCGAAACTGCGGTTACAAATCATTCCAGAACTGCCAGGCGGCGATCAGCGGAATCGGCGGAATTTGCGTCCAGCAGTGACGACCCGGGCAGATACAACCGACACGAGGTCAACGGGGCCTTAGAGTCCGCTATTCAGCCTGATCAAGTTCCATTAGGCTACCTCGAACCCGACGGAGAAGTGGAGCATCGCGCATGCAAGTGGGGAGTAAGCGGATCGAAGCCACATCGTCGGTTGTCGCGTTCCTGATCGCTGGCGTGGCGCTCACTGCAGGTCACAGTTCGGCACAGGGTCAGAGCGGTCTGACATCCGCCCCGCCAGGTGCGGAGGTGTATTTCGTTGACGTGAAGGATGGCGCCACCGTCCCGGCGAAGCTCAAAATTCGTTTCGGCCTGAAGAACATGGAGGTCGCCCCTGCCGGCTCGGATGCTCCAAATTCAGGCCATCATCATCTGCTGATCGACACCTATCTGCCGCCGCTCAACCAGCCCATCCCGAGCGATTTCAATCACCTGCACTTCGGGACCGGCCAGTCCGAAACAGAAATCACTCTCAAGCCGGGCCGCCATACGTTGCAGCTGCTGCTTGGCGACAAGAACCATGTCCCCCACAGCCCGCCCGTGATGTCGCCGCGGATCCACGTCAACGTGGTGCCGAAGGGCGGGCCGACGCCGTCGGCGGACGGCGCCGCCGTCTATTTTGCCGAACTGAAGGACGGGGCGGTCGTGCCCCCCAAGCTCACCATTCATTTCGGGCTCAGGAACATGGGTGTGGCTCCGGCAGGGTCGGACCGTGACAATTCAGGCCATCACCACGTGCTGATCGATACCGATCTGCCGTCGCTCGACGAACCGATCCCGAACGACTTCAACCACCTGCATTTCGGTGCCGGACAGACCGAAGCGACGATTACCCTGAAGCCGGGCGAACACACGCTTCAGCTGCTGTTCGGCGACAAAAACCACATCCCGCACACTCCCCCGCTGCTCTCCGAGCGCATCAGGGTGAAGGTTACCGAGCAGTCGACGGGCGCATCCGCCCCGCCCGATGCCAGGGTCTATTTTGTCGGCGTGAAGGACGGCGACAAGATACCGCAAAAAGCGACCATTTCATTCGGACTCGCCAATATGGGTGTGGCGCCGGCAGGCATTCAAAATCCCAACACCGGTCACCATCATCTGTTGATCGATGCCGAGTTGCCGCCGTTCGATCAGCCGATCCCGAATGACTTTAATCATTTGCACTTCGGCGCCGGCCAGACCGAAGCAACGGTCAATCTGCCCCCCGGCAAGCACAAGCTTCAGCTGTTGCTGGGGGACGCCAATCACGTTCCGCACAACCCGCCGGTGTTTTCAGATCCGATCACCGTCACCGTGGTGAAAGGCGAGCAGTAGCGGGCGGACGCCAGCGAACCGGATGCGTTGACGTCCGGGACTCGGGACATTGCGCACTGCTCTTCTGCGGCTTGCCGATCCCGAGGGCATTCGCAGCGTCCGGCGCGCGCCAGAGGCCAGAGATTTCGATCCGGCCCCGTTGACCACATCGCGGGCCCGGTGATCCCGGTCGCGGGCCGCCCGTTCGGGGACCGCTATAGCCTTGAAGCAACTGCCGAAATCGGACCGGACACGCGT
>CAZUDR010000055.1:0-12748 GCA_964618715.1 uncultured Undibacter sp.
AGGCTTGGCGGTGACCGGTCGTGACCACCTGAAGGAGCAGCCCTACGGCTGGGTGATCGTCGCCGTGGCGACGATCTGCCTGGCGTTCGGTTTCGGCGCAAACATCGTCGTCTCGGTGTTCATCAAGCCTTTCGAGGCAGAGTACGGCTGGACGCGCGCCGACATCTCCCTCGCCTATTCGGTGCTGACGGTCGGCGCTGCCATCGGCGGCATCGTCTGGGGCAGCCTTTCGGACAGGATCGGCGCAAAGCGCATTGCCTTCTTCGGCGTCATTGTCCTTTCAGCCGGCCTGATGGTGCTGCGATGGCAGGACGCCCTGTGGCAACTCTATCTGATCCATTTTGTGCTCGGCGCTTTCGGATTTGCCTGTCTGTTCACGCCGATGGTCGCCGTGACGGGGCTGTGGTTCAGCGAGCGAAAAGGGCTGGCGATCGGGATTGTCACGGCCGGCGGCGCGATCGGCCAGGGGCTTGTGCCCTTCTTCGTGCGCGTCATGATCACGCATTTCGGATGGCGCGATGCCGCCCTCTATCTCGGCATCAGTTACCTCATCATCCTGCTACCCCTGCTGACGCTGTTGAAGCCGCCGCCCGTCATTGCCTCATCCTCGGGCGCGGTCAGCCGGTCGGACGACAATCTTTGGGGCGTCCCGCACAGGATCACCATCCCCTGGCTCGCCTTCGCCGGCATATTCTGCTGCATCTGCATGGCCGCCCCTCTTGTTCACCTGGTGCCGCTCGGTACCGACATGGGATTTGACCCGCAGACTGCCGCCAGCCTGCTGCTCGCGCTGATGGTATCCGGCGTGTTCGGACGCCTGTTCTTCGGCTGGCTGGCCGACCGGATCGGCGGGCTCTTCGCCTATTTCTGCGCTTCGCTCGGGCAGACGGCGATGGTGTTCTGGTTCACGCAAACGAACGACCTCGTTCTGCTCTATGCCGTCTCGATACTGTTCGGCTTCGGCTTTGCCGGCGTCATGACCTGTCTGCTTATCTGTGCGCGGGAGGCGGCGCCGATACGCATGACCGGACTGGGCATGGCGATCGTTTCCACCACGGCCTGGTTCGGCATGGGGATCGGCGGCTACCAGGCAGGCCATTTCTACGACGTGACCGGAAACTATGCGTGGTCATTCGGCAATGCTGCAATCGCAGGTATCGTCAATCTCGTAATTGTTGCCTTGCTGATCTGGTATCGCCAGAATTCAGCGAAACGCCTGAGATTTGCCTGATGTGCCGACGGCCACCGGAATGACATGAATTCGACCGGTCAGACGAGGGAACGACGTGGACCGTCGCCGGAGCGGGACGGCCAACCCCCTCCGGCGCATGGGGAGATGCAGTCACGTGCCTATGATCTGTGGCTGTCTGTCCGGTCAGATCCGCGTTATGCCTATGAAGGGCGCCTCGTGACACTGGACGGCATCGGTCCGGACACGATTGACGACCTTCTCTTTCTCGTTCGCAAGCAGCATGCCGGCGTTTCCTGGAACGTGAAGCCTGAGGACGAACCCGCGCTGACAGCGAAGCTTGAGACCATGGGTTACGCCACCGACAGGTGGGACCAGTATTTCGGAGCCGCAGACGCCTTGCGCGCAGCCGAAAAGCTGAGCGGTGAAACGGCCCTGCCCGAAGGGTATCAGATCGTGGAGATCGGATCAGATGCGCCGGATACGATCATTGCCGAGTTTGCGGCGGTCGCGGCCGGGCAAGGCGTGATGGTTCCGGCCGCCCACGTGATGCGCGGACAGACGCGGCCGGCCGCGGCAATGTATGTCACCGGTCCGGATGGCAGGGTTGTCGCCGTCGCCGGTTCGGTGCTGGCGCATCACCGTGACAGCCCGCTCGCGACCTCGGCCTGGTGGGGAATGCTGTGCACCCATCCGGCACATCGCGGCAAGGGCTTGTCGAAGATCCTCGGCGCGGCAACCATCCGGGCGATGGCGGCGCGCCACGGTGCTACCAGTTTCTATACCGGCGTGCGCCGCGACAACGCCGTGTCCCAGGCCGTGTGTACGCGACTGGGGGTTTGTCGGACGGACTACGCCGTTCTGATGGCCCTGAGCCCGGAGCTTTCCAGTGGCGGGCCGCTGACCCGATAGAAGAATTCGGCACGAACAGGATCGTGCTACTTGTGAACAAGTCTCGAGTGGAAGGAGCCAGAGTCATGGGCAAGCGTTTCGATACCATCCTCGACACCATTGGACGGACACCGGTCATCAAGGTCGCGAAATTCGCACCGCCGGGGGTGGAGCTGTTCGTCAAGGCCGAGGCCTTCAACCCGTTGGGTTCGGTCAAGGACCGGCTGGCGCTCGGCGTCATCGAGGCGGCGGAACGCAGCGGCGAGCTCAAGCCGGGGCAAACGGTTGTCGAGGCGACCAGCGGCAATACCGGTATCGGCCTGGCCATGGTCTGCGCGCAAAAGGGCTATCCGCTGGTGGTCACCATGGCGGAGAATTTCAGCGTCGAACGGCGCAAACTGATGCGATTCCTTGGTGCCAAGGTCGTGCTGACGCCGGCCTCCGAAAAGGGCAGCGGCATGCTGGCCAAGGCACTCGAACTCGCCAACACGCACGGCTGGTTCCTCTGCCGCCAGTTCGAGAATGAAGCCAATCCGGACTTCCATTCAAAGACCACTGCGGTGGAAATCCTTGAGGACTTCGAGGATATCGGGCTCGACTACTGGGTCACCGGCATGGGCACCGGCGGCACGCTCAAGGGCGTCGCCCGGGTGCTGAAGAAGGAAAGTCCGAAGACCAAGGTCATCGTGTGCGAGCCGGACAATTCGCCCATCCTCGGCAGCGGTATTGCGCAGTCGCGCAGCCCCGACGGCACGCCCGCCGAAAGCCACCCCTATTTCCGCCCCCACCTGATGCAGGGCTGGACTCCCGACTTCATCCCCAAGCTGGCCGAGGACGTCGTCAACGCCGGACTGATCGACGAGATCCTGCCGATCAAGGGTGGCGACTCACTGCGCCTGTCGCGCGAACTGGCGCAGAAGGAAGGGGTTTTCACCGGCATCACCGGTGGCGCCACCTTCGCCGGTGCGCTCGAAATAGCCCGCCGCGCGAAAAAGGGCGCGACGATTCTCTGCATGCTGCCGGACACTGGCGAGCGCTATCTGAGTACGCCACTGTTCGAGGACATTCCCGCCGACATGACGGCCGAGGAGATCGACATCGCGCAGTCGACCCCGCGTTATCGCTTCGACGTCAAGGCGCCGCCTCCCCCGCCCTCAAGCGGAAACGAGCCGCCGCCGCCATTGACGCCGGAGGCCGAAAGCTTCGTCACCGAGGCTGTCGCGGATCGCGACCAGCCGGTGGTCATGTTCGCGCTCGAGTGGTGCGAGTTCTGCTGGTCGGTGCGCAAGCTGTTCAAGGCGTTCGACATCCCCTACCGCTCGGTCGACCTCGATTCAGCGGACTACCAGAAGGACAACTGGGGCGGCCAGATCCGCAATGTGCTCAAGGTGCGCACCGGGCAGCCGACCATCCCGCAGATCTTCGTCGGCGGCGAACACATCGGTGGCGCTACGGAGACGTTTGACGCGTTCAACGCCGGCAAGCTGCAGAAGATGCTGCAGGAGAAGGGTGTTGCCTTCAAGGCGGCGGAGAACGTCAACGCCTATTCGTTCCTGCCGACCTGGCTGCATCCGAGGTGACGGCACGGGCACATGAGCGGGCGCCGGTATCCGGCGCCGCCATGTCCGCAAGCGCGCTCAAGGCCAATGCCTGACGGGCCTATCGCGCCGCAGGCTCACCGCTCGCGAGCGAGATCGTGCCTTTTTCGGTCAGCACTGTCGCGCCCTCGACAAAGGCGGCGTAGACAAACGCGAAGGTGATGTCGTGCACAAGCGGTGCGCCGCTGGCATCGGAAACCTCAACGTTGCCGACGTCCTTGCCCCTGGCGATTTCGGATGCGCCAAGGGCGGTCGCCTGCCCGCTTCTCCATGAGAAGACGACACCCTGGTGCTCGATCCGCTCCCGCTCCGACAGCCAGGCGAGTGAAACGGCCACCGGACCCTGTGGCGTGCGCGCGACCACGACGCGCGCCATCGCCGGCAAGCCGCGCGGCAGCTTGCCCCGGAACAGCATCGGCGCGTCGGCTTCATCGTATCCCGAGTAAGGGTTTCTGCCGTAGTCGCGCAGGCGCGGCTTGCGCGGCACGAGCACCTGATTGCCGGGCCACCGTTTCAGGAACTCGTCAAAGGACGCAATCCGCGACGGCAGCAGCTTGAGCGACGTCCCCGCATAGGCGCCGACGATTGCCTCGCCGGTGAATTGCTGCCACCAGCTCTCGGTTTGCCGGTCCCACATGACCAGGTCGGAACGGCGCAGCAGGCCGCTTGTTCCAAAGTCGAGAATCCGGCCGGCCACGCGCCGGTCGAACACCAGGGCAGCATTGCAGAGCGGGCAATAGGTCACCGCGACCGGAATGCCCGCGACCGTATCGTTGACGATTTCGTGCCACGTGAGAATCCGCAGCGGATAGGCGCGCGCGTTTTCGTTGAGCGGATAAACGATCACAGGCTCGCGTCCCGGCAACTCCTTCACGTCGCCCGCGGGCTTGAACAAGGGCTGGTCGATCGGCGGGATGCCGTCGCGTGGCGGACCGCCCGATATGATCTCGTCGAGCGGCACTGTCGTCTTGCTGAAATCTGTCTTCCAGCCGGCCTTGCGCCAGCTCGTCGGGTCTGCAAATGCCCCGGCCCCCGCCGTGACCACAATCAATGCCAGTGCAACCGCCAAGCGTGCCATAGCCCGAATATAGACAGGGCCTCGATCACACGGATTCATTTCTCGGTGAGGACTACCCGTCGCATGGACGCAAGGCCCGCGAAACCGCCCGATCGGGCGTCAGGCCCGGAAATAACCCCAGCCTTCAGCTTGACGCGCAGCAATGTGAAGGACTGCCGCCTGCGCGACGCGAACATCGGGCGGACATGACAGGCCGGCGGAATCGAGACTGTTCTGGCAGACGACGAGATGATCGCGGACCGTGGCGTCAGGTTTTTCGGTTGCAGCCTTGACCGCCTCGCTGTTGACCACCAGTTCGACGACCGCGGTCGGATCTGCCGCAAGCAGGTTTCTCAGGTTTCGGCATGCACGAGCATAGGACGCGGTTGTCGGGGCGTGAATAACCAGCCTGAGCATTGTCAGTTCTCCAGCATGGCGGCAACCTCCGCGGCAAAGGCGTAGAGCGATCTGGGATCGCCGCGCTCCTCCCGCGGAACCGGAACGGGTTCCTCCATCACGATCCGGGCCGGCTCACCGCCCAGCACGATGACCCGGTCTGCCAGGTAGACGGCCTCTTCAATGTCGTGCGTGACGAACATCACCGCGGTCGCCGTGGTCTGCCAGATTCGCACCAGTTCGGCCTGCAGGCGGTGCCGGGTGATCGCATCGACCGAACTGAAGGGTTCGTCCATCAGCAGGATATCCGGGCGCACGGCGAGCGCGCGGGCAATGCCGACCCGCTGCAGTTGACCGCCCGACAGTTGATATGGCCAGCGGTCCGCGAGACCGGTCAATCCGGTGATCCCGAGGACGCCCTCGATACGGCTTTTGGCCTCGGCCGCATCGATCTCGAGTCCTTCAAGCCCGAGCGCGACATTGTCCCGGACGGTTCGCCACGGCATCAGTCGCCCGTCCTGGAAGACGAGCGCGCGCCGGCGCCTGCCGGACTGACGCGCCACCTCGACGCTGACCCGGCCGGCATGCGGCGTGATAAGCCCGGCCGCGATGCGAAGGATCGTCGATTTTCCCACCCCGGAGCCGCCGGCAACCGCGACAAACTCGCGTGGCGCGATCGCCAGCGAAAGCGAATCGATGACCCGCTTCCCTGCGCCCGGATAGCGATATGCGATATCGATCAGTTCAAGGACGGGCGCCAACGCAATACCCAGTTTTCAGCGAGCCCGAATACGACGTCACTCAAGGTATAGACGACGGAAATGGCCAGCATGTACACGACGACCGCCTCGTAGGCACCCACGCCGGCAGCCGAGTTCATTTCCTGGCCCATCCCGGGGACACCCAGCAATTCGGCGGCAATCAGGGTCATCCAGGCCTGTCCGACTCCGGTCCGGATGCCGGCCATGATGCCGGGCGAGGACGCCGGCCAGGTCACTTTCCAGCTTCGCGCGACATAGCCGCCCTGCCCGAACGCCTGTGCCAGTTCATAGTACCGCGGGTCAACGTTTCTCACGGCGCTGTAGGTCGCGAAATAGTTGACCCAGAACACGCCGATGGAAATGACGAATGCCGCGCCGGCGTGACTGACCTGAAACCAGGCAATGGCGAAGACCACCCACGCGAGCGGGGGAATCGGCCTGAGGATACGGGCCAGATAGCGGTGAATATCATCGAACCAGCGCGACGTGGCGGCAGCCGCGCCGATCAGACAGCCAAGGACCGTTCCAATCGACAGACCCCAGAAGTAGTGGACCAGGCTGGAGCCGATCGCCGGCAGTAGCCGGTCGGATTTCCATTCGCTGACTGCCGCCCCGGGCACGGCGAACGGATCCGGGATCGTTCCCCGCTGGACCCAGCCAAACACGTCGGCGAACTTCCAGAACACAAGGAAGATGACGAGTCCGGCCGTGCCAAGGACGACTCGGCGAATGCTTTCCCGACTCATTTTCCGGTTCTAGCGTGCGTCGGCCGGATAGTACTGGGTGTCAATCAGGGCATCGACGTCCACAGCTTCCTTCAGGGTGCCGAGCTCCTTCTGGAAGTCACGCATGGCGCGCGTCCCTTCAACAATCTTCCTGGGATCGGCGACGAACGTCCCCGCCGACCTGCGCAGCGCTGCAGTCACGGTGTCCAGTTTCATACGGCCGCCGCCGACGAATTTTTGCACGGCCTTCGCCGCGCCCTCCGGATCGTCGTTGAGGCGGTTTGTTGCCTTCCTGTGGGCCTCGACCAGGGCCCTGACAAGATCCGGATGTTTCTCCAGCAATTTCTCGCGTACCGCGAGAACGGCGCCAGGCTGACCGGCAAACATTTGCGAGCCATGCGCCACCACTTTCGCGCCTTCCGCCTTGCCGAGGAACGCGGTCACGATCGGTTCCAGAATCGCAGCGCCATCGACGGCTCCGGTCAGCAGCGACTGCTGAACCTGCGCGGCTCCCTGGTAGATGATCTGGATGTCGTCAGGATCGATCTTGAGCACGCGCCGCAACCAGTGCTGAAGCACCGTTTCCGGCACGGAGCCAACCGGGAATGTGGTGATCACCGCCTTGCGGCCCTGCTCCTTCTCGAAGCGTTTGAACGCAGTCGCCGGATCGCTTTCGAAATATGTGGCCAGCTGCGGCTGGGCGATGAAGTAGATTTGCTCGACAATGTTGGCGGCCACGACCTTGATGTCTGCGCCCTTCGCGCGTGCGACCATGGCCGGACCAATGCCGAAGTAGGCGACGTCGAGCTGGCCGGCGAGCAGCGCCTGCACCATCGCGGGACCGTTCTGGAAGCGGACAAGCTTCGGGGCGATGCCGGCGTCCTTGATCCAGCCCTCCTCCAGGGCAACGAACAGCTGCGAGTCCGGAAGGATCGGCATGTAGCCGATCTCGACTTCGGTTTGCGCGATCGCTCGCCCGTGCAAGCTGGCGAGGAGTAGAAATCCGACAAGAACACGCCTGAACATATGCATCACTCACACCATCATGGTTTTTCAATTGTCGCGGGACATAGCAAAATCGTACAAAATCGCAAAAGGTTAAGCCCTAGAATAATGTGATCACCCGGACGCGGCGCCCTAGCATGGTTTTCTTTGCCGGAACCGCTGACGATAGAAAAATTCGCAGGGCTGATGATGCGCGTGCTGGCTGAACGCCGCAGGAGGCGGCGCGACGCGCTACAACAAATATGACCGCGCATTTTTCAGCGGCGCTGTCCGTCGGTCGCCCCAAACAAAAATCAGACGGCGCGTTGGAAAAACCGCGTCCTGACCTGCGTGACCTGCAGGCGCGTCGGCGCCACGGCGGCAAGCGACGGATCGGCACGGGCGGTCAACGACACCCAAGCGGCATTGACCGCGCCCCGCCCGGACGGGAGGGAACACAATGCGCATAAGTTCAGAAAAATCCACTGGGAGGCGGGAAGTGTGGCGCTCCCTACGGGAATCGAACCCGTGTTTCAGCCTTGAGAGGGCCGCGTCCTGGACCGCTAGACGAAGGGAGCCTGGGCCACCAGAAGGCCTCAGATAACCTCGATCCCCGTAGCGTGCAAGTTCGCTTCCCCCGGCGCTTGCGGCAAGCGGCAGGACCCGCCACCCTGCCGCCGTCCAGGGAGAACGCCCATCCATGCTCGACACCATCGCCCGCGTGGTGAATGCCGACGACGGACTGGTCCGCCGCGGCCGCTTCGTCGACACCACCTTCATGATTTCGATCGACGACGACGACCATCTCGTCCGCGTGCAGGAGGGCCGTATCGCCGCCGTCACGGCCGGCCCGTTCATCACGCCCGACTACAGCTTCGCGCTTCGGGCCACGCGGGACGTCTGGGAGAAATTCTGGCAGCCGCTGCCGCCGCGCGGCTTCACCGACATCTTCGCGCTGGTCAAGTTCAGGCGCATGCGCGTGGAAGGCGACCTGCATCCCTTCATGAGCAACCTGCTCTACTTCAAGGATGTGCTCGCGGCCCCGCGCAGGGAGACCGCGCGATGAGCCCGCGTTACGAACCGGTCACCGGGCGCTACCTGCCCTGCACCATCCTCGGCGAGCCGCACCGGCTCTACGTGGAAGAGGCCGGCCAGGGCATCCCCCTGCTCTGCCTGCACACCGCCGGCGCCGACACCCGCCAGTACCGCGGCATGATGAACGACGCGCGCATCACGAAGAATTTCCGCGTCATCAGCTTCGACATGCCGTGGCATGGCAAGACCTCGCCGCCCGTCGGCTGGCAGGAGCGCGAATACCGCCTCACCGCCGGCGACTACATGCGCATGATCCTCGACGTGTCGGAGGCGCTCGACCTCGACAGGCCGGTTGCCATGGGCTGCTCGATCGGCGGGCGCGTGGTGCTGCATCTTGCCTACGAGCACCCCGACCGCTTCCGCGCCCTGATCGGCCTGGAGTCGGCGGCCTATGCCGAGCCCTACTACGATCTCTCCTGGCTCAACCGGCCCGACGTGCACGGCGGCATGGTCTGTGCCGGCGTCGTCTCCGGGCTGGTCGCGCCCACGGTCGCCGATGCCGAGCGCTGGGAGACCTTGTGGCATTACATGCAGAGCGGGCCCGGCGTGTTCAAAGGGGACCTTTATTTCTACACGACGGCGGACGGGGACATCCGCGACCGTCTCGATCGTATCAACATCAAGCGCTGCCCGCTGTTCCTGCTCACCGGCGAATACGATTACTCCTGCACCAGTGAAGCCATGCTCGAGGTCGCGAGGGTCACCGGCGCGCCGGCCACGGTGATGGAGGGACTCGGCCATTTCCCGATGAGCGAGGACCACGAGAAGTTCGCGTCCTACCTGCTACCTGTCCTGGAAAAGATCAGGGCGCTGTGACGGTCAGGGCCGTGGCGAGAGCCTCACCCGGCCGAGCGGCCTGAGGGTGTCGAGATCGAAGGTGCGCAGTTCCACCGCGCCGGCGACCTCGATGGTGAGCACGATACGGTTGTCGCCGACGGTCGTTGACAGCACCTTGGCGCCGGCCGGCAGACTGTCGGCGACAGCCGCGGGTTGCGGCGGTACGCCCTCCGCGATGTTAAGAAGGCGGTAGCCGATGACCCCGAGCACGAAGGCAAGCGCGATGAAGGTGGTCGCGCCGGCGATCATCATCAGCCGCCGCACACGGCGGATCGCCGCAGCGGCTTCCGGGTCGAGGGATCGGTCATCGGACATTGGATGAGCCAGGTTAGCAATTGAACAGGCAGCAATGATGGAAGATAGCGAAACGGTCACCATTGCAGCCGAGGAACACGGTCAGCGGCTGGACCGCGTCCTCGCCGCGCGCCTGCCGGCATTGTCGCGATCGCGGCTGAAAGCACTGATCCTTGACGGTCAGGTTACGGTCGCGGGCCGCACGATCCGCGATCCGGCAACGCACGTCAATTCCGGTGACCGCTTCACCGTGACCCTGCCCGCTCCGGAGCCGGCCAGGCCCGCCGGCGAGAATATTCCCCTGAACATCGTTTACGAGGACGACTCGCTGATCGTCATCGACAAGCCGGCGGGGCTGGTCGTGCACCCCGCCGCCGGCCACGCCAGCGGCACCCTGGTCAACGCGCTGATCGCGCACTGCGGCGACAGCCTTTCCGGCATCGGCGGCGTCAGGCGGCCCGGCATCGTCCACCGCCTGGACAAGGACACCAGCGGGTTGATGGTCGTCGCCAAGACCGACAAGGCGCACCGCGCCCTCAGCAAGCAGTTCGCGGACAAGCGCGAAGGTGACCTGGAACGCGGCTATCTCGCCCTTGTCTGGGGCGCGCCGGACCGGCCGCGCGGGACCATCGATGCACCGCTCGACCGTCACCGCCATGCCCGCGACAAGCGCGCCGTACGCGAGGGCGGCCGCGCGGCGGTGACGCACTGGGAGGTCAAGGAGCGCTTCAATGGCCCCGACAACAAGCCGGTGGCGAGTCTGGTGGCCTGCACACTGGAAACGGGCCGCACGCACCAGATCCGTGTGCATCTGGCCCATATCGGTCACCCGGTCATGGGTGACGCGACCTATGCCACCGGCTTCCGGACCAAGGCGGCGCGGCTCGGACCGAATGCGCGCGCGGCACTGGAGGGTCTTGGCAGACAGGCCCTGCACGCCCATCGGCTGACCCTTGAGCATCCCGTCAGCGGCGAACGCCTCGCCTTTCAATCGGGGCTTCCGCCCGACCTCCTGCGCCTGCGGGATGCGTTAGCGTTCGACGACCAGGCGTCGAAATAGAGCATTACTCGTTGGCAACGATGGTCTGGGTCCATTTCTCCATCTTGCCGAGCACGCCCCAGGTCGTCAGCGCCAGGAAAATTGGCAACATGACGGGGGCCACGGCCGTCCCGCCCAGACCCAATGCCGCGCTCAGCGGACCGCTGAGTGCCGGCCATTGTTGCAACAAGGTCGTGGCAAGTGCGCCGCCTACGCCGAGGGCGGTCTTCTTGCCATTGAGCAGATTGCCGATCGTCTCGCCGAGGGCGCCGTTCACCGTGCCCAGCGGCAATTCCGCCCCGTCCCTGGCACCAAGCCCGCCACTGATGATTTCGACGAGTTTGGCGAGTTGCCCTGCCTGCGTCGCGCGCGGGGTCACGGCCGGCCTCTTGCCGGACATGACGGTCAGCAACGCGTTGAGGAGCCCCGTGGTATCGATCTGTTTTCCGGTGAGAACCGACTGCAGCAGAAGCAACAGAACCATCCTGTTGAGATCGGCACCCTGCCCCGGCATTCCGGCCCCTGTTCTTCCTTTCAGAAGCAGCGCCAGAACAAGCAAGAGCGGTTGCATCTGATTGTCGGCAGGCGCTGGCAACTTCACCGGCGGCACAACGGGGCCCCGATCCTCCGTTGGGGGGATGACCACGATCGAGTCGTGCGCATCGACAATCCTCTGCACTTGCAGCAGCAGGCGGTCTGCCTCGGGACGCACTTCCGCCTCATGACGATTTATTGGCCCCCAGTGCCTGCGGTTGACGCGCAATCCCACGGCGGCGGTTTCGACCGCGAAGGCCGGGCAGGTTTTGCAAAGCTGCTGGTACGCCACCCCCTCTCCTGTGCCGAAGTTTTCGGAGTCGGAGGGCTTTGGCTGAGGTACACCTTCCCTGAAAATCGATAGAAAACCATCCGGGTCCGCGGAGTAGGCTGCAAAAAGCTTCGCCATTTCCGGACTCGCTCTTCGCATGTTCCAGCTCATCTGAAACAGCCCGGCCTCGGCGGTATCGGCGTCGACATTCCGTGCCGACATGTCGCGCCCCTCGAAGTACTTGCCGCTGCTCTCGCGCATACCGAGACCGATCAGCAACACGAACAAATGCCGAAGCGTGTCCGCTCCGGGAACGGAATTGTCCATGTTGGCCTGACGGAAACGGGCGTCGTACCAGGCAAGCGCATCCGAAGACCCAACCCCGCTGTTCTTCGCCGCCATCAAACGCGCGGCTGTATCTCCCGCCTTCCATTTCGCGTAGACATGGCCGAACGCTGCGGCCATGCCCTTTACATACCCTGCAGGAGCGGTGCCGCGGTCGGCCCATTTGACGCGCGCAAGTTCGGAATCACCAGCGACCTTGATGATCTGGCCCATCGCAGTCAGCGGCAGGCCTGCAAATTTTCCTTCTCTCCGCGAGCTGGGCGGCGATTCAGTCAGCAATCCCCAGGTATGGGAGCCAACAATTCCATCGACCTCGAGGTTACGACTGGCCTGGAACGCGCGCACGGCCCGGTCGGTATCCGGTCCGAACTCGCCATCTGCCTCAATTCCGAGGAGATTTTGAAGATCGACAACCGCCGGTCCGGTACTGCCAAGCTCCAGTTTGGGTCGAAACGGAGCACTGACCTCGTCGTGCGTCGAACCCGATCCATCAAACGGCCACGGCGCCGTATCGTCAAAGAGTCCCGGATCCGCCAGGACAGAGACGTGAACATGTTCGGTATGATCGCCCGACCCCTTGTTCCGCTGACGCCAGGCCCAGGGGTGCTCGCTGCTGTTGAAGATCCGTCCATTGAAGATCACATATTTGATGCGACGGTCTTTTGATTCCCGAAGTGATTCCGCGAAGGCTCCCGCGTCGAAGCCGTTTTCCGGATCATGTGTGATATCCAG
>CAZUDR010000056.1:0-2521 GCA_964618715.1 uncultured Undibacter sp.
ATCGTACGCGCGTCGCCCAGGTCGCCCCCGAGCGAACGGCCGCTACGACGGTCGTCGTTGGCGCGGCGCTCGGCGTGCTGGTGTCGATCTCCTCGGTCGGTGCCGGCGCCATCGGCGTGGTCGCGCTGGTGTTGCTTTATCCGCAATTGCCGATGGCCAAGATCGTCGGTTCCGACATCGTGCACGCGGTGCCGCTCACGCTGATCGCCGGCATTGGCTACTGGATGATCGGCTCGGTCGACTGGCACATCATCGGCTCGTTGCTTGCCGGCTCGCTGCCGGGTATATTCATCGGCAGCTATTTCGCCGTTCGTATTCCCGACCGTGCGGTGCGCGTCGTAATCGCGGTCGTGCTGTTTTCGGTCGCAACGCGGATAGCCTACGACCATCTCACGGCGGCCTCGTCACTGTTCACCGCGGTCGACAAGCGCGCCGGCCACTGAGGGGCAGGGCGGTTGCCGATCAGCGCGGTCCGATGAAGCGCGATCCCCACAGCACCAGCACCCAGATGGCTGCCAGCGCACCGAACGACACGATCAGAATTTCCATCTCGACCTCCCATGTCCCGGCGAAAAATGGGTGTGGCTGATGTCGGGGTTCTGTCCTCCGGACCTTGCAAGATCCGCCTCTGGCGGCGGATCGCCTGTTGGCTGTGCAATATAGCCGGATTCGTCCGGCAATGCTTGTATCGGTACGGCCGGGGTGCCGATTTTGTGCCGGTGAGGGGAAGCCATGCCTGGCAAGCGCGTGCAATTTGACGAGGAGACTTGGAACGCGCTCGATTTGCTGGCCAGGGACCGGATGATGAGCTTTCAGGAATTGGCCGATGAGGCTTTTCGCGACCTGCTGCGCAAGCACGGCCGTCCTTTCGGCCTGAGGGATGCGTTGCGCCGCAGCGCGGGAGCTGCTGGCAAAGGCGGCAAGGCGCGACGAACGGCGAAGAAGAAGCGCCGGCGCTGACACGCCCGACGTCGCAGGCGGCAAGGAACATTTTCACAATGGCGTGGTTTTTACCGGCAGCGCGTGCCTTGAATCGGCCCCGCGGCAGGGGCATCTAACGTTCCGGCGCTCCGCTGCGGTGGCGCGCGTCGAGCCCGTCAGCCCGGTCACAGCCCAGAGGACAACTCATGACAAAGCTGCGCCTGCTCAGTATCAGCGCCGTGGTCGCTGTTGTGTCCGCGTTCGCAGTTGTCTCCGCGCCGGGCGCCCAGAAAAGCAAGGGCCTGTCCCGTGCCGATCTCGCCTTGATCAGTGGCGTGATCCAGCTTGTCGAACGGGACTATGTGCATTCGGTTGGTCCGGACGAACTGGCCAAGGAAGCCCTCAAGGGCATGCTCAACAGGCTCGATCCGCATTCCGACTACATGGACGAGCAGGAATTCAAGCTGGCGCGGTCCGACATCACGGGCAAGTTCGGCGGCCTCGGAATCCAGATATCGCAGCAGAGTGGCGTTCCCAAGATCATCTCGCCGATTGACGGGACGCCTGCGGCGCGCGCCGGGTTGCAGCCCGGCGATCTGATCGTCGAGGTGGACGGCACCAGCACGCACGGCACCAGCCTGACAAAGATCGTGCGTGTGCTTCGCGGCGATCCGGGCACGAAGGTCACCCTCACCATTGCGCGCGGTACGGAGAATCCGTTTCAGGTCACCATCACCCGCGCCATCATCCAGGTCGACACCGTCAAGTCGAAGATGCTGCCGGACGGCATCGGCTATACCAGAATCACCCGGTTTGGTGACGACACGCCGAAAGATTTCAGAAAGGCGCTGACCGATTTGAAGAAGGAGGCCAACGGGTCGCTGAAAGGGCTTGTGCTTGACCTGCGTAACGATCCCGGCGGCCTGTTGTCGGCTGCGGTGGATGTCGCCGGCGAATTCCTTTCCGGCGGGACCGTGGTCACTATCAAGGGACGTCGCAGTGCCGACAACCGCGTCTTTAACGTCAAGAATGCCGGCGTCACGTTGCCGAAGACACCGATCGTGGTTCTGATCAACGGCGCGTCGGCTTCCGCATCGGAAATCGTGGCCGGCGCCCTGCAGGACCGCAAGCGTGCGACTGTCATGGGGACGCAAAGTTTCGGCAAGGGTTCGGTTCAGACCATCATCCCGCTCAACGGTCATGGCGCGTTGCGAATGACCACCGCGCTCTACTACACGCCCGGCGGTCGCTCGATCCAGGGTCAGGGCATCAAGCCGGATATCGTTGTCGATGTCCCCAAGGACCAGCAGGTGCCGGGCGGCGTGCTGTTGCGCGAGAGCTCGTTGCGAGGCGCGTTCCAGAATCCGGGTTCGCTCGACAAGAAGCCGGCTGGCAAGGACAAGACGCCTGACGGCGACGCGGAGAGTGCGATCGACGGCAGGACGACCTATGCGCCGCCGATAAAGACCGAACTGATCGGCACCGACAACGACGCGCAGCTCAAGGCGGCAGTTGCCCATTTGAACGGCGAAATCGTACGCACCACCGGCGACGCCAACTGAACACATCCACCCGTGGCGTCCGCGCGCAAGCCCGGACG
>CAZUDR010000056.1:2531-8291 GCA_964618715.1 uncultured Undibacter sp.
AGGACAAATTCATTTCCCGCCAGCGCGCAGACCTGCGTGTTCCGCGCGATGGAACCCGGCTTTGTCCCGCCGAATCACGATGTAGCGGAACATGATGGCGTGGGCTGCGTTGCTCGCAGGTCTGTCATCAACAGCAGCCGGGGAATGTTCCATGTTGCATCGTTCGAATCCGTTCCGCTTTGTCACCCCTGCCGTGCTCGGTCTTGCCGCGCTTCTCGTATTCTCGTTTGCGCCGACCGGCAGCGTCGTGAGCACCGCGACCGCGCAAACCGTCAGCGTCGAGTTCCGTACGGCGCTTGACCCCTACGGTCGGTGGCAGCGGCACGGCCGCTGGGGCGAGGTCTGGGTGCCGGCCAATGTCGATCGCGGCTGGCGTCCCTACACCGTCGGCCGCTGGGTCTACTCGGACGATTACGGCTGGTACTGGGTCGCCGACCGGCGCGAGGCGCGCTGGGGCTGGGTTGTCTATCACTACGGCCGCTGGGCGCTGGATCCGGAACTCGGCTGGGTCTGGGTTCCCGGCCGCGAATGGGCGCCGGCGTGGGTATCCTGGCGGCGGGGCGGCGACCGCATCGGCTGGGCGCCGATGCCGCCGCAGCGTCTGGTGGTCGCCTATCGCGACGAGCCGGAAGTCTGGATCTTCGTGCGCGCAGGCGATTTCACCGCCTCGCTGATCGCGCCGGTGCTGCTGCGGCCGGAGCCGGTCTATGTGCGTGACACGGTGCTGGTGAACCGCACGGTCGTGGTTGCCGGCAGCGGCGGCTTTGCCGTCAACCCCGGTATCGCGCCGACGGTCGTTTCCGCGGTGGTCGGCGCGCCGTTGCGGACCTATCAGGTCAGGCCACGCGTGCTGGCGGGCACCGCGCGCGTACCCAACGCGGTTACCGTGCAGGCAAGCGAGCTGAAACAGCAGAACGTGCAGGCCGCCGAGACGGTGGTGCAGGAGACCAGCACGACCATCGAGCCGAGCAAAAGCGTGCCGGAGCCGAAGGCGCTGGCAGACAACGAGAACGGCCGGCTCGGCGATAATCCGCCGAAGGCGGCGCGGCAGGCCGCACGCGACCAGGACAAGGATGATGCTGGCCGGTCGGCCGGGCAGGAGAAAGACAGCGGGCAGCCGGCGGAGAAATCCGCCGACCGGAAGCAGGGCGAGGAGCCTGCGCCGAAGTCGGCAACGCAGCAGAAGGAGGAGTCCGACAAGAAGGCGGCCGGCACAAAGCAGGGTGACGACTCCGCGAAGAAATCGGCCGTGAACGATCAGGATGGTGACTCCGCGAAGAAGGCAGCGGAGCAAGGGAAGGCGGAGGAGTCCAGGTCCAGGGCCGCCAGGGAGACGTCCGGCGGCGACAAGCGCGATGGCGGGGCAGCCGACCGGCAACGGGGCCGGGACGTGAATGAAAAGTCGGCCGGACAGGATCGCCGTCGTGCGGGCGAGGCCGTTGACAGGAAACAGCGTCAGGCGCCCGCGGCCGACAATGGCGCCGCGCAGAGGAAAGGCGAGGGGCGCGCGCAACAGAAGGCCCGGCAGGCGGCACCGAGGCCAGCGGCGAAGCCTGAGACCGCCGGTCAGGCATCCGGGCCGGCCGCCAAGTCCGCGCCCGCGCCGCAAGGAAATCCGGGCAAGAGCAAGGGCAATCCGGGCAAAGGCAAGGACAAGGAGTAACCCGGGCACCGCCCGTCAGCCGTGCAACAGAAAGGGGCGGCCCGCAGGCCGCCCCTTGTCTATCTGTCCCGGAATGCCGCGGCGATATCCGCGCTGCGCGGCAGCCGTCATTTCTTCTTGTCGGACCGTTGACCCTGTTCGCGGCCGCGCGCGGCCAGCTGCACGCCGCCCTTGCGCTGTTTCCTGACGGGCAGGTTCTTGATCACCGCCTTCATGGCAACCAGCGTCGCCATCCTGCGTTCGATCTGACGCTCGCGCTCGCGGGCGGCGGCAAGCCGCTCCGCCTCGCGTCGCGGCGAAAGTTGCGGCAGCGGAATCTCCGGCGGGACATACCACGCATACTGGTTTGCGGTTTCCCAGCAGGGCGCATGGATCGGCAACGCCATCTCGGGAGCGCCGGCATTCAGCAGTTTCCAGGTCTCTGCCGGGCGGCCGGTGACCACCTTGACGTAGTTGACGGTCTCGTCGGGCAGCTTGGACTTCCTGATCAGCCAGTCCTGGACGCGCCCGGGCCCCGCATTGTAGGCGGCGGCCGCGAGTCCGAGATTGCCAAACTGTCTGACCAGTGTCCGCAAATGACGCGCCGATGCGGAGATGGCCTGGACCGGATCAAACGGGTTGTCGAGTCTGACATCGTCAGCAGTCTCGGCCATGAACTGTGCGATGCCGAGTGCGCCGGCGTGGCTGACAACATCGGCGTTGAAGCGGCTTTCCTGGTACAGCAGACGAATGAAGAAGTGTGCCGGAAGATTATTGTCATTGGCCGCTCGTGCCAGCGTGTCACAAATCTCGTCGCGTGTGCGCCGGATCACCGGCATCGCCGCCTTGGGGGGCGGCGGCGGCGGACTGACAAGCTGCAGCGGCTCGAAATCGGCCCAGCGATCGCTGTGGGGTGACAGGGCTGCGACCTTGGTGCCCTCGATCCCGACCGGCGCTTGAGCGGGATCCGTCTGGTTGCCGGCTGTCACCGGCATGGCGCCGGTGTTCACAGCCGGACGATCGCCGGTTTCCTTACGGTCGGACGTGGCGTCGTTCAAACTGGCGACGAGCGGAACCGCGACTTGTTCAGGCGAGTGCCTCGAATCGATGGTGTCGGTGGCACTGGACCACGTCACCAGGCAGAGGCAGGCCGGAATAATCAGCTGTCGCATTCTGATACGCCCTCGTGTCAGGCCGTCGGCGGCCTGCGATCAAGCGCCGTGGAATTGTATCTGGCGGGACAGAAAACGCACCCCCCGTCGTGTGGAAGACCGTGATCGGCGACGAACGGGACAGTTATTTGAAAGGCTTGCGGCAAAATCGAGGAAATCCCCGCCGCGTAGTTGCCGCAATTCCGCCATGCCGCTTTGCCTCGGCCCGGAGAGGTACTTAGTTACCCCCGCCGGTCCGGGCTGCGAGTGAGGTACAGGCCCCGGAACCTTCAATGAAAAATCCGGCCGCGCAGGCCGTGCGCGGCCGGATCATATGTCGTCAACCTGCGATCAGTTGCCTTTGATGGTGGAGATCACGCTCGACATCGGCCGCGCGTTTTCCAGTCCGCCGCCCAGCTCCTTGATCACGATTTCCGTGTACTCCGGCTTCGGCTCGACCGGCGTCTTACCGACGATCTGCACGACCTTGTAGCCGCCGGCCTTCATCTCCTTGAGCAGGTCGGCGACGCCGTCAGCAGTTGCGTGCTGGAAGTCGTGCATCAGCACGATGCCCTTGCACTGCTTCTTGAGCTTTTTCATCACCGCCTGCACGACCTGTTCCGGCCGCCGCATCTTGAAGTCGAAGGAATCCATGTCGGTGGAGAAGACGCCAAGATTTCGCTCTCCGACGTACTTTAGCATTTCCGGCGGATGTTTCAGCGCCGGAAAACGGATGAACGGATCGACGGGCTTGTTACCAAGCGCGACGCTGATCGCCGCGATGCCCATCTCGATCTCGTCCTTGGCCTCCTTTTCGGACACTGTTCCGAGATTCTTGTGTGACCAGGTGTGCGAGCCGATGGTGTGTCCGGCGGCCTTGACCTTCTTCATGATTTCGGGGTGCCAGCCGGCGTGCTTGCCGATCGGAAAGAACAAGGCCTTGGTGCATTGTTCAGCCAACGCGTCCAGCACCTTCTCGGTGTTGTTCGGCCACGGGCCATCGTCGAAAGTCAGCACGACTTCCTTTTCCTGCAGGAAGTCATAGGCCTTGAAATGCTCGAAACCAAAGCCCGGCCCGCCGGTGGTGTCGATCTGCACCACACGCGAGACACCGAGGGCGTCAGGGTTCTTGCAATCTGCTGACGTGCCGACGTTGTTCGCCTGCTTGGCATCTTCGGCCCAGGCGCTGGCGCCCGCCGCCGACATGATGATCGCAAGAACTATCGCCAAAGCGCTACGCATAGTCGCTCCCTGTATATGCTAGAGGGCTGAATCCGGATCAGCCTATCTATTCATCTCACATTAGTATTCGGAGTCAACGAGAGTCCGCTAAATGGTTTGATTCCTGAGGTTTTTCGCTGTTGCCATAGTTAATACCCAGATACCCCAAAGGTGGCCGTATTGCGGTTGCCGCGGCCGGAGATCGGTTTTATGTGAGGACGGACAGAAGGTGTTAGCCATGCCCGCGATCGTATCCACGGCCAATCTTTCTCGACCGCTGGTGCTGCTGGGATTGCTCGGCGGGCTGCTTGTGGCCGGCACGGTCGGCCTGTGGGTTTACTACGGAACCGCCGTGTTCTTCGAGATTGTGCGCACCGGCTGGATTTCCTGCTTTTGACCCCTGAACCGTCCACCGGGACCGTTCGGTGGCACCGAACCAGGCTTGGCGTGCTCATGACATTTCAATGATGGCCGGATTTTTACTCGGCATTCCGTCCGGATCGTCCGAATCGTGTACCGGCCGGAGGTCAACAGGTGAGCCTCAATGACCACCCGCGCTTCACAAGTTCTCGTTGTTATTACGGCTTTCTTTGCCGGCCTGATCGTGTTCCTCGGCATCTTCCTTTATGCCACCGGTCAGTTCGGTGGCGGGCCGGCACCTTCCGCCATCGGCGGGCCGTTTCAGCTGACCGACCAGGACGGCAATCAAATCACCGAGCAGGATTTCAGAGGCAAGCCGTTTCTGGTGTTCTTCGGATTCACCCACTGTCCGGACATTTGTCCGACCACGCTGTTCGAGGTGTCCGAGGTTATGAATGCCCTGGGGGACGACGCCGACCGCGTGGCCGCATTGTTCATCACTGTTGACCCCGAGCGCGACACACCGGCGGTTCTCAAGGATTACCTGTCCAGCTTCAACCCTCGTGTGCGCGGCGCCACCGGGAACGAGGAACAGCTGGCGCAGGTCAAAAGGGGATTCCGCGCCTATTCCAAGAAGGTTCCCACCGGCAACGGCGACTATTCTGTGGATCACAGCGCGATCGTCTATCTGATGGACAAGGACGGGCGCTTCGTCGCGCCCTTTAACCTGAAGCGCCCGCCACAGGATGCGGCGAACGAACTGCGCAAGTACCTGTAGCGCGATCTGCGTGCTGGCGCCCGTTCGCTTGCCTGCCTCAACCGACCGAGCAGTTGCTCCAGCTCAACGAGCGCGCGTCCGGAATCGGGGTTGCGGCGCGACCTTCTGGCCAGTCCGTGCTCGGTCTTTTCCCATTTGTAGGGCGCCGAAACGAGTTGGCAGAGTGCGCGCCAGGCCGCCAGCGAGAGCAACAGCCAGTGCAGCGGCGTAAGCGCCAGAGCCCAGGCGAGCGACGACAACCCGCGCCGCCGCAGGCCGATCCAGCCGAGAACGCCGGAGACCAGATATCCCGACGCTGCCGTGGTTCCGTACAGCGCGATGGAAATGGCAAGTACAGGATTGTCATCACCTGCCGAAAGCGGGCCATTCACAGACGCGATGACAAGACCGGCCAGGAACAGCGGATGTGCGAGTGCGGCCAGCACGTTGCCGCCGACAATGAGCTGGAACGAGAGAAAGCCAAGCGGGCCGAGGTCGTGGAGCAACCGGCGCGGTGCCTGCATGTGGGTGAGCCACGTCTGCATCCAGCCTTTGTAAATCTGTTCCCGGACATCCGCTGTCATCCGGTGACGTGCATTTTGTGTTGATAGAACAATCCGTTATGATTC
>CAZUDR010000056.1:8301-12729 GCA_964618715.1 uncultured Undibacter sp.
CCATGCACGGGTCCGCGCCGGCGCCTCCTCGTAGGTGGTCGACTTGATGGTGCCGCAGCGATAGCCGAAACGGGCAAGGCGCACCCCCAGATCGGCATCTTCGGTGACGTTGTACGCGTCCCATCCGCCGGCCTGCCGCAGGGTGGCGGTACGGAAATGATTGGATGAGCCCCCGAGGGGCAGGGGCAGCCGCAATGCGGCAAGCCCCGGCAGAAAGATATCGAACTGTCCGGCATATTCGGCGGCGAAGATCCGTGTCAGCCAGCCATCGGCGGCGTTGTCGATGCAGAGGGACGCCTGCAGGCAGGCAAGCCTGTCGCCCCCGCGCCGGAATGTCTGCAGGCTGCGGCGAAGCTGCGCCGGCTCCGGATCATCCTCGGCGTCGTAAATGACCGTGAAGGTGCCGCGGGCGAATGGCAGCGCGACATTGAGCGCCTTCGGCTTGGTCCGTGGTTCGCCGGGCGGAACTGCGATGACCGAAATCTGCAGGCTGGTCTTGCAGGCGGCAATGGCGGCGCGTGTGTCCTGGTCGTCGGCCTCTACCGCGAAGATGACGTCAAGTTTCTCGATCGGATAGTCGAGACGTTCGATCGCCGACAGCAACCGGCTGACCGATGCCGCCTCGCGGTAGAGCGCGACGATGATCGTGTAGACCGGCAGTACGGCGTCCGGCAGTGCCGGTTGTGGCGCGTGATTTGGTGCTGCGGCGAACGGGACTGCAACGCGCAGGCTTAGCCATGCCAGGAACAGCATGGATAATACGAGGGCGAATATGTGTGTGACGTTCGACGGCGCGAGCAGGGGTCCGGCAATCCCCGCCAGTAGCAACAGGGCGGGCAGGGCTCCGCTCCAGCACAGGCGGGCATTGGCTGCGGACAGGTCCGGCCGCGCCTGTCCGAGGCTACCGGATGCGTGCGCGGTGAGCTCTGCAGCGGCATTTCGCATTACGAAGCGATTGAGCCTCTGGGTCGTCGTGAACCGAAGGTATCCCGCCAACCCGGGCCTGTTGCGAAGTATCGCGGTCAATCGTCGCGCCGCGACCTGACGCGGCGCGACGACCAGTTTGAGGCCGTTGTGTTCCACCAGAGGGAGCAGACCGAGAGCGGGCGTCTTGAGCAGGCGCTCGTCATCAAGCGGGCAGCGCGAGCGGGCCGCGCGATCAAGCGGCTCGAAGGTGACACCGAGGCTCGCTGCCAGCGCGCGGACGTAGGTTTCCTCGTTGAGATGACCGGCGGCGATCAGGACGCGGTCGGCGCCAGTGCCGAGCCTGGCTGCGCGCCGCTCGGCCGCAGCGACCACGTCGTCGGACAGCAGTCCGCGAACGCATGCGAGTTCGGGAAGCTGGACCTGCCGGTCAGTTGCCGACCCGGCGTACTCACGCCCAAATGGTGAGATCTGCGGAGGCCCGCCGCAGCGCGGCACTGCGTGCTCAGCCACCGCCCCGGCGTTGATGTCAAACCCCATGCCCGCACCGGCTACATCCTCAGGAGGATGCTAGCCGATATACAACTTTAACGCGAGTCCTGATTTCGGACTTCCGGCGCCTGACTCTGCGTTGTCGGGAGGTCATCCATCTGCGAGGCGACGTGGCCGGTCATGGCGGGCGATGCTAGAAGGCGCCCATGTCAGAATTCATGTCGCACTTCGCGGTGCCCGCCGCGATCATCGCGGTGGCCGTCGTGCTGGTGCTCGGCCTCATCAATATGATGCGCGGCGGCTCGCCCAACCGCTCTCAGAAACTCATGCGGATGCGCGTGCTGCTTCAGTTCGTCGCCATCATCGTGATCATGGCGACAATCTGGGTCATAGGTCGCTGAGGCGAAAGTCTGTCCGTCGGGAACACAAGCACCGCGTTACGAAGCACCGCGCTATTTTGTCGGCGCAGCCTTCGCGTCGTCGGCCTTGTCCTGCTTCACGGCCGGCGCCAGGGCCTTCTTGGCCGCAGCAGCAAGATCGATTGAGGTCGCTTCGGCGGACGCCGTATGATTATGACCGCCGCAGGCAAGAACCGGCGTCACGGTCGGCAGTGCAAGAACGGCGGCTGCGCCGGCGATCATCAGAAAGCGAGTCATGTTCTGCCTCACGAGGCTGGCAAATCGGCTATTGTTTAAAGCTTACCGCGAAACACCCGCGGTGCGAAGCGGTTTTGAACGGTAACGGAAGAGGGTGCCATGGTTGTGCTCAACCGTATCTATACCCGCACGGGTGACGACGGCACCACTGCGCTTGGAACCGGGGCCCGGCGCAAGAAATACGATCTGCGTGTCGAGGCCTACGGGACCGTCGACGAAGTCAATGCGGTGATCGGACTGGTGCGGTTGCACACCGCCGCCGACGTTGCCCTCGACGGTGCACTTCGACGCATCCAGAACGACCTGTTCGATGTTTCGGCCGATCTGTGTCTTGCGGAAAAGGGCCCCGGAGGCGCCCGGCTGACCGTAACCGACGTGCAGGTCCGGTGGCTCGAGGGCGAAATCGACCGGCTCAACGGTGAACTCGATCCGTTGAAGTCGTTCATTCTGCCTGGCGGCAGTCCGGCATCTGCCTATCTGCATCTCGCCCGCACCGTCTGCCGGCGCGCCGAGCGCATCATGGTCGCGCTTATGGACCAGCCGGGTGAAGGCGTCTCCGAACCCTCGCTCAAATACATGAACCGGTTGTCGGACTACCTGTTTGTCGCGGGCCGCTACGCCAACGACAAGGGCGCGGACGATGTCCTTTGGGTGCCGGGGGAGAACCGCTGAGCTTCCCTTTGCCGGCTGCGTGCGGCGCAGCATAATCGTTGACAGGCGAACGGCGCCGCCTTTAGCTTCCGCCCGCTCTTTTCAAGCGCCCATCTGGTTTGGAAGATCATGAAAATTCTGGTGCCCGTGAAACGGGTGGTCGACTTCAACGTGAAGATCCGGGTCAAACCCGACGGGTCGGGCGTCGAACTCGCCAATATCAAGATGTCGATGAATCCCTTCGACGAGATTGCCGTAGAAGAGGCGATCCGCCTGAAGGAGGCTGGCAAGGCGACAGAGATCGTGGCGGTGTCGATCGGTCCGCAACAGGCATCCGAGACCATCCGCACCGCGCTCGCCATGGGCGCCGACCGCGGCATCCTCGTAAAGACCGATGGCGGCGTAGTCGAGCCTCTGGCCGTTGCAAAGATCCTCAAGGGGGTGGTCGAGGCGGAGCAGCCCGGTCTCGTCATCATGGGCAAGCAGGCCATCGACGACGATTGCAATCAGACCGGTCAGATGCTGGCGGCGCTGCTCAACTGGCCGCAGGGCACTTTCGCTTCAAGGATCGTGATCGAAGACGGTGGTCTTCAGGTGACGCGCGAAGTAGACGGCGGGTTGCAGACCGTGAAACTGAAAGCGCCGGCGATTGTGACAACCGACCTGCGTTTGAATGAACCGCGCTACGCGTCGCTGCCCAACATCATGAAGGCGAAAAAGAAGCCGATCGATGAAAAATCGCCGGGCGACTACGGCGTCGATACCAAGGCCCGGCTGGAGATCGTGAAGACGGCAGAGCCGCCGGGGCGGAAGGCCGGCGTCAAGGTCGGATCGGTTGCCGAACTGGTCGGCAAGCTGAAGGACGAGGCGGGGGTGATCTGACATGACCACGCTTCTCGTCGCCGAGCACGACAACAAATCGCTCAAGGACGCCACCGGCAAGGCGCTCACTGCGGCCACGCAACTGGGCGCCGAGGTGCACGTGCTGGTGGCCGGCAAGGATTGCAAGTCAGCGGCAGATGCCGCCGCCAAACTCGATGGCGTGGGCAAGGTGTTGTTGGCGGATGCCGTGCCGTACGAACATCAATTGGCCGAGCCGCTTGCCGCGCTTCTGGTGACGCTGGCGGAGAACTATGATGCGCTGGTCGCGCCGGCGACCACCTTCGGCAAGAACGTGATGCCGCGCGTCGCCGCGCTGCTCGACGTGATGCAGATTTCCGACATCACCAGGGTGGTGGCGCCCGATACCTTCGAGCGGCCAATCTATGCCGGAAACGCAATCCAGACGGTGAAATCGTCCGACGCCAAGAAAGTGATCACCGTACGCACCTCGACGTTCCAGGCGGCGGGTCAAGGCGGTTCGGCCCCCGTGGAAAATGCTACGCCCGTCGATGATCCGGCGCTGTCGTCGTTCGTTGGCGAGGAACTGTCAAAGTCGGACCGGCCCGAACTGACCTCGGCCAAGATCATCATCTCCGGCGGCCGCGCCATGCAGAACCGGGAGAACTTCACCAAATATATCGAACCGGTGGCCGACAAGCTCGGCGCCGCGATGGGGGCCTCGCGCGCCGCGGTCGACGCGGGTTACGCTCCCAACGACTGGCAGGTGGGCCAGACCGGCAAGGTTGTGGCGCCCGAGTTATACATTGCGGTGGGTATTTCCGGCGCCATTCAGCATCTCGCCGGCATGAAGGATTCCAAGGTG
>CAZUDR010000057.1:0-2099 GCA_964618715.1 uncultured Undibacter sp.
CTGACCAAGAACGAGATCCTCAAGCTCTATCTCGACCGCGCCTATATGGGCGGTGGCGCCTTCGGCGTCGATGCGGCGGCGCGCTACTACTTCAACAAGTCGGCGCGCGACGTCGACCTGCCCGAATCCGCCATGCTCGCCGGCCTGTTCAAGGCGCCGACCCGCTACTCGCCCAACATCAACCTGCCGGCGGCGCGCGGGCGCGCCAACGTCGTGCTCGACCGGCTGGTGGAGACCGGGCTCATGACCGAGGGCCAGGTGTTCGGCGCCCGCCGCCGCCCCGCCACCCCTGTCGATCGTCGCGACGACGAGGCACCGAACTACTATCTCGACTGGGCCTTCGAGCAGATGAAGAAACTCGTCGACACATTTCCGAAGTCGATGAGCGAACGCGTTTTCGTGGTGCGCACCACACTCGATCCCAATTTGCAGAAGGCCGCCGACGCGGCGGTCGAAAGCACCCTGCGCCAGTACGGCCGCCAATATAATGCCGGCCAGGCAGCCGCTGTGCTCATTGATGTCGACGGCTCGGTACGCGCCATGGTGGGCGGGCGCGACTACGGCGCCAGCCAGTTCAATCGCGCCACCGACTCGCTGCGCCAGCCCGGGTCATCCTTCAAGCCCTACGTCTACGCCACCGCGCTCAAGTTCGGTTACAAGCCGAGTTCGATCGTGGTCGACGCGCCGATCTGCCTCGGCAACTGGTGCCCGCAAAACTATGGCCGGTCGTACCGTGGCTCGATGACGCTGATCGCGGCTCTGACCCGTTCGATCAACACGATCGCCGTGCGGCTGTCGGTTTCCATCGGCAAGGGCAATGCCAAGCGCGGACGTGCGGAGATCATCAAAACTGCCCACGACATGGGTATCACCACGCCGTTGCCCGACACGCCATCCCTGCCGATCGGCGCCGACAGCGTCACGCTCGTCGAGCACACCGGCGCCTATGCCACATTTCCCAATCTCGGGATGCGGGTCGTCCCGCACGCCGTGCTGGAAGTGCGCAGTGGCCGCGGCCAGCTGATCTGGCGCTGGGACCGTGACGGACCCAAACCGAAGCGCGCGCTGCCCGAGCGCGTCGCCCGTGACATGGTTGTGATGATGAACAGCGTGGTCGAGAGCGGCACCGGCCGGCGTGCCCGCCTCGATGGCATCGCCGCTGCCGGCAAGACCGGGACAACCAACGCCTACCGCGACGCCTGGTTCATGGGCTACACGGGCAATTTTGCCTGCGGCGTCTGGTTCGGCAACGACAACTATGCGCCGACCAACCGCATGACCGGGGGTTCGCTGCCGGCAATGACCTGGCACAACATCATGGCCTATGCGCATGACGGCATCGAGATAAAGCCACTGGTTGGCGTCCCGCCCCCGCCCGAACGTCAGCAGCCGGCTGCCGTTGCCCTGAAATCGAAGTCTGGCGAGCCGCCGCCGCCGCGTCCCATACTGCTGTCCAAGCAGGGTGCCGACATCCTGACCCGGATCGAGCAGATGATGGACGAGGCCACGCGCTCGCTGGGCCCACCACCGTCGACCGTTTCCGCCGCACCGGGGAAGCAGGCGGCGGTCCCGCCAAAGGAAGAAGATGCGCTGGCCGCCTCGCTGGAAGGGCAGGCGCTGGAGCATAACTGATTAGCGGCCCGGCTTTGGCCGGCGTAGTCTGCCCCCGTAAAGAATCATCGCCCCCAACGCCACCGGATAGACCGTGCGGCTGCTGCTCGGAACGCTGTTTGCCCTGCTCGTAGCCGTTATCGTCGGCCTCGGCGCCACTTACCTGGCGTTGACCAGAAGCGCCGCCTTCGGCGCGCTGACCATTGGCAGCTGGACAGCCTGGCCGAAGAGCGGCACCACCGACGCCGACCCCTATGCCCGGGCATCCATCGCGCGCACCGGACGACTGCCAACCGCCCTGGGTGATGGCGTGGCATTCGTGGCACAGACAGATGATGACGGACGCAGGCTCGACGGTCGCTGCGACGTCATTCTGTCCGGCATCACACCCGCGGCGCGGTACTGGACGCTGACCCTCTACAACCGCGACGGTGAACTGGTTGCCAATTCGATCGAGCGGCATGATTTCACCAGCCAGGAAATTGTCC
>CAZUDR010000057.1:2109-8828 GCA_964618715.1 uncultured Undibacter sp.
ACTGGCTGCCGACCGGTGGCATCGAACGATACGTCCTGGTGCTTCGCATCTATGACACCCCGGTCGGTGTCTCGACCAAGGAGGGGCGTGAAGTGCCGATGCCCGCAATCAGGACGGAGCGTTGTCCATGATCCGCTGGCTGCTTCTGTTATTGGGCGGAGCGCTGCTCGGTGGCATCGTGCATCTGGCAACGATTATCGTGTTGCCACGTACGGCCACGCAGGACGCCTATTCGCGGCTCGAAACGGTTGCTCCGGTGAACACGGCGGTTGCCCTGCCCGCCCCCACACCCGAAAACGCCGTGCTTCCGTTCTCGGATCCGGCCTTCGCCAGCGCTGTTTGCCGCTACGATCTTTCGCAGGGGCCGCTCAAGCTCGTCGCCCCCCTCAGTTCCGCCTACACCTCGGTGTCTTTCTACACGCGCCACAACATCGCCTACTACGCCATCAACGACCGCGCGGCCGGTCGCCGAGCGATCGAGCTTGATCTGATGACCGTCGAGCAGCGCGAAGAACTGCCAGACGACGAGAACATCACCGCAGCCGACAGATTGATCGTGGAATCGCCGACCGTCACGGGTCTGATTGCGATCCGTGCATTGGCGCCGGAGCCAGGCCTGATGCCGATGGCGGAAAAGGCCGTTGCCGCGGCGAAGTGCACGTCGACGCCGCCGAGACCACGGCCGTGAGTCGGCAGGTCCGGTGACGGGGAGCCCGCGCCTCGACTGTCCGGCGACATCAAGGTCGCCGGCGCTTCATCCGAAGAAAAGGGAGGACCGATTTCAGCGCGCCGAAGCCAGGCTCTGTTCCGGTTCCAGTGTCGGCGCGATGTGGTTGCGATAACGCGCAACCAGGTTGTCCAGGTGGTTGAGCTTGCGGTCGACGTCGGCTGCCTGCGGCATTGGAGTCATGACCACGAGCCGCTCGAGGGCGAAGCGATAGCTGGACACCCGTTCGCTGAGCCGGATTCGCACCTGCTCGATGATCGAGGCGTTTTCCTCGATTCGGCTGAACGCGTTGTCGCGCTCACTGGGGGCGAGATCACGGATATAGGCCATGCTGCGGCGGCGCTTGTTATCGATATCGAGCACCCGTCCGGCGGTTTCGAAGAAGGCGGGCAAGCGCGTTATGTCGTTGTTGATGTCGTCAGTAAGTCTGGCGTAGCGCGCCGCGGGCGAACGATAACGGTCCCCCATCAGATGAGTGGCATAGGCGGCGCGGTCATATCCGGTGAAATACCTTGACTGGGCCACGCCGTATTCGCCGAACACGGACCAGGGCCTGTGACGCCCGTATGACGGCTGGATGAGTGGATAGGCAAGGTCGCGCAGCTGACGCTCGTCGTCGGTGACCTGGAACTCCGACGGCGGAATGCCCTTCACCTCGACCGCTTCGCGCCCCACCCAATTGTGAATGTCGTCACGAACCAGCAAGGGGCGCACGCGATCGAAGTCGCCGTTGGCGCAACCGGTGAGCAGGCCGGCAAGCGCAAGTGCGAACAGGCTTCCCCGCCAGACGGGACGCCGCGCCGGCGGGTCAGCGGGATAATGCATGGGATGGTCGGAAGTGGCCGTTCGCCGGTCAGCGCACCATGCGACGCCGGCGCTTGCGGCCGGAACTGCTGCCCGATTGTGATTCATCGCTTGTGCCATCCGGATTGCGCTCAATGCGTACGACCGGAAGGATGATCACCGTCGCGGGTTCGCTGTTGGCGTCAATGTATCTGCCACGCGCCGATCCCGCGTCTTCGGGAAATTGGATGACTTCGCCCATTGCAGTTCCCTTTCCGTCCCGGCGCAACGCCGCTAACGCTGACTGCGTGGTTCCGTGCGGATACCGATTTGCCGCTGGTCGGAACCATACGCCTGGACCTGCCGGATCGGCGCCTGACGGTAATTAAGCGGCTGCAAGGTTAACGCTCTGCTAACGCGCCCGAACTAATGTGAGGCCCTCTTCTGTGGCCCTCTTGCGTTGTTGGCTTGGCGATGTCGTCGTCCACGTACACTCCTCTCGACAGCCTGCTCGACCTGGCTTGCCGGGACGGCGTCGATATCCGGCCCACGCTTTTGCGGGTCATAACCGACCTTTACGTTCAGAAACCGGACCACAGCGGCGAGGAAGAGACGCAATACGTCGAACTCGCCCTCGGCCTGATCGATGCGGTCGACGAGACGACCCGCGCAACCGTCGCCGCCCGGCTTGCCAGCTACGCGGCCGCACCACAAAGCGTGCTACGGAAACTCGGTGTGGTTCCGGGGCCGGCCGAGGCGGCCGCCACTCCCTCCGGGCAATCCAGGCCGGACCTGATCGAGGAGTTTTTTTCTGCCACGCCCGGCGATCGGCGCGCGATCCTGACCAATCTCACCCTCTCCGAGTCCGCCGACCTGGATCCGCCGCCGACCTCGGCCGAGATGATCAGTCGGCTGGAGAGCGCGGCGCTCCGGCACAATGCGCGGGAATTCGCCCGCCTGATCGAGGGCGCGCTCGGCATTGCAGCCCCCCTCGCCGACCGCATCGTGAACGACTCCTCCGGCGAGCCGGTTGTGGTCGCGGCCAAAGCGCTCGGCATGAAGGCCGCTGTCCTTCAGCGCATCCTCCTCGTGCTGAACCCGGTCATCGGCCAGTCGGTCGAGCGGGTCTTCAACCTTGCCCTGCTGTACGACGAAATCAGCAGGGCTGCCGCCGCGCGCATGATCACGCTCTGGCGCACGAACGCGGCGCAGCAGCGTCCGCGGCACGCGCCGTTGTACTGGGACGACGAGCGCACGCGGGCCCGCACCGCAACTACCCCGGCGCGGCATCACGCGGCGCGCAGCACCACCCATGCCCCGGGACGGACCCGCGCGAGCGAGCGCTAGCAGGCTCAGGTCACCACGTCGTCGAGGAAGTGCCGGCCGGCGCGGTCCTCGACTTCGACGATCCAGACATCGGGATCGAACCTGACCTCACGTGCCAGCCGCGATTCGGCGTCGGCTTCCGCTGCCGGAGCCTCGCCACCCAGCACCACAGTGAACAAACGTTCGGAAGGCTTGGCCTCGTCAAACGCCGTTTGCGGCGCGGGACCATAGAGCGTGACGGTGCCGTCCAGCCGGTTGATGATAATGAAAACGGCGCCGGCCTCCTCTGCACCGCGCCGGCGGACAACCGCGAACGCGCCCTCGACGTTGCAGCGGCGCAAATAGGCCGAGACCCAGATTCCGGACTTCAACCGCATGGCACTCACTACCACGCGGCAACGGGAAGGGTCATCACTCCAGGGGACGGCCGGTCATGGCGGCAAGCTCCCGGACCAGGCGCTCGGACACTGTTCCGGTAACCGGCAATCGGCGGTCGCGCTCGAACCGCTCGATCGCCGCGCGTGTGTCGGCGTCCTCGATTCCGGTGGGCTTGATCTGGCCGTAGCCGAAATCAGCAAGCGCACGTTGTACCGCCAGCACACGTTTCGACGGCGTCAGCAGTTGTGCAATCGGGTCGCCGGGTGTTGGTTCGGAACGCGCCTGGGCGTTCGACATTTTGATGATGCGCAACAGGCCTTCACTGGCCTCGGCGTCCACGCTCGTGCCGGCAGCCTGCGCGAAATCGCGAACCGCTCCGTCGGTCTTCGCACCCCAGATTCCGTCGATCGCGCCCTCGTAGAAGCCGCGTTGCGCCAGTTCGCGCTGGATTTCCCCGACCAGCTGCGCGTGTGTGCGCGCCTCGGCGGGCCCGCGATCTGCCTGCGCCGGCCGGCTGTGTGGCAATACCGACAGCCGGTCCTGCTTCATCAGCGGGCGGGATCCGAATATTGGTGCGGGATGCGGACCGCGCTGCAGGTACAGCGCATTGATGAAAATCACCAGCGTGGCCGCCGCGGCCATAAGAATGGCGACGAATTCGCGCGGATGACGCGTTACGGCAGCGCCGAGGCGGCCGGCAAATCCGCTGTCGACGTCCATCGTCGCTGTCCGCTGGGCCCGCTTACGCACTTTTCTTCACCTGCAATTTGGCAACTGACGCGAGTTCGTCGGCACGATCGGTGACGAGCTTGATCGGATCGGCGGGACGGGCAACCTCGCAATCGACAGGCAGGCGCACGGTCACCCGCGTGCCTTCGCCAAGCCGGCTGTGGATGTCCATGTCGCCGCCATGCAGCCGCGTCAGACCCTTGACGATGGACAGTCCGAGGCCTGTGCCGTCATGCCGACGGTCATACGACGCGCGCGCCTGGAAGAATGCCTCGCCCAGCCGTGGCAGGTCTTCCGGTCCGATTCCGCAGCCGGTGTCGGTTACGGTGATCTCAAGCGTCCCGTCATCGCTGCGGGCACCGACGGTCACGCGGCCCCCGCGCGGAGTGAACTTGATCGCGTTGGAAATGAGGTTGATCAGGATTTGGTTGACCGCGCGCCGGTCGGCGATCATCTCCGGCAGGTCCGGGGCAAGCCGCGTCGTCAGGTCGACGCCTGCGTCCTGCGCCTTCAATGCGAGGAGATCGCAGCAACCGCCGATCACCTGGGCCGGCGGGAACGGTTCCGGCATGATCTGGAAGTTTCCGCTCTCCATCTTCGACATGTCGAGGATACCGTTGACCACCGACAGGAGATGACGACCGGACTCGTTGATCAGCTTGGCGTACTCGTACCGGCGCGCTTGATCCAATGTCAGCGACTCGTCGGTCAGCATGTCGGAGAAGCCGATGATCGCGTTGAGCGGCGTTCGCAATTCATGGCTCATGGTGGCCAGGAATCGGCTCTTGGCGGAGTTGGCGCGTTCGGACTCGGCGCGGGCCAGTTCAAGGGCCAGTTCCTGGGACTTGCGTTCGCCGATATCGCGCAGGACCGCAACCACCTCGCAGTCGGCGTTCGCCCGGGCTTTTGCGCGATCAAGCGGCCGGCAGCGCATTTCCACCCACACGAACTGACCCGGCGCATCGTCGTCGCGGCGGATGCGAAATTCCACCGAACGGGCCTGGCCTTGGGTCGCCGCATCGGCGAGCGCACTGAGATAGGCGGGACGGTCGGCAACATGCACACGGTCGAACAGCCCGTGGCCCATGAGATTGCCGACCGGGATCCCGAAAAGCTGCTCCGCGGCAGGCGAAACAAACAATGCGCTGCCATTGCGAGCGTGCCGGGTGATGACATCGGTCATGTTGCGCGCCAGCAGCCGGTAGCGGTTCTCCTCCGCATAGAGCAGCCACGCGCTCGTGCGCGTCAGTTGCTCGGCACCGAGCGCGATGCCGGTGGCATAGAGCGAGGCCGAGATGATGCCGAGCGCGGCGAGTGCTCCGTGCTCGCTGGCAGCAGGCAGTGGCGGGGGGAGCAGTTGCCACGTGCTCAGCAGAAGCAGGATGCCGGCCGCTGTCAGGGCGAAGGTCGCAGCCAACGCGACTGCGCGACGGGAGGCCGACAGCGCCGCCTCCAGCGGTATGACCACCAGCCAGATAGCCGCGAACGAGATGATTCCGCCGGTGTGCCAGGCAACCACCGCCACCAGCCCGGTCAGCGCCAGCGAAGACAGGATGTGCGCTGCCTCGTAGTGGCCGGTGCGCGAAACGAAATAGGCAATCAGGATCGGCGCCACGAGCCAACCGAACACGCCCAGTTCGAGCGCGCTGGGAACACCCCGGAAGGCGATGTAGAGAGGAAGGATTGCGATCGCAGCCAGACTGCCGAGCAGCCGGGGCGCAATGAAGGCGCGATGGCGCGCCGCCGTCAGCGCGTCCCGCTGCGCCGTCGGGTGCACCAATGCATCTACGTAGTTCCGCACTGACGTGAGGAAACTCACGGGTTCCTGTCCCACTGACTGACGCAACGCGTCCCCTGGGCGCGACTTTATCCGTGTGCGGCTTAAGCGAACGCTAAGGCGGCAGGCCTTCGGGCGACCGGACGGCCTTGCTACGCCGCGCCGGCACGTATTCGCCGCAGATGGTGAAATTTTTGTTGCCTCGGGAGCGGCGCGACAATCCCGGACCCGCGCATGTTACCGCCGCGGTAACCATCGCCAGCGACGACGAACCGCATACAGTGCTGCATGCGTGGCTCGTTAAATTTGTAGTCAAACTCAGACGTTTCAAATTCGACGAAAATTCTGACTGTATTCACATCGATTTTGGTCCAAATGCTCGGAACATCACCAACGACAGCTTCAGGCTCGTCTGCTACGTTTAAGTTCAAAGGCGGTGAAAATCCGCCGGGGACAATAGCGGGTAGGGCCATGTTCTTTCTGTTGCGTATGGCGTTTTGGCTGGGCGTCGTCTGCGTGCTGTTGCCGGGCGGCGGCTCGCAGCCGGACGCGCAGATCGACGCGACGCAAGCCGTAACGCTGGCAAGCGCTGCGGTGTCGGACGCGCGCGGTTTCTGTGACAGACAGCCGGACGCCTGCAAGGTTGGCGGCAAGGTTGTTACGGCGCTCGGACACAAGGCCGAGGCGGGCGCGCGCACGCTCTTCCAGTTCATTACCGCCACGCTCAGCGACCAGTCGACGCCGACAACCGGATCGGTACCCGAGGTGACGACGGCGAGCGTGCCGCGGGTGGTGACGGCAGAAGGCAAAAGCACGCTGCGGCCAGCCGACCTGCAGCCGGCCTGGCATGCGCCGGTTCCATTGCCGCCGCGCCGGGAAGCCCGGTCGGGCCGCCCCTCCGTCTGACAATCAGCGATCGCGGGCGGCCTCGCGGGCGCAAAACACCCGCGTCCGACCCCGTCTGGCTATAGGCAACCAACGGCCATATATCTGGTGCAG
>CAZUDR010000057.1:8838-12576 GCA_964618715.1 uncultured Undibacter sp.
GGACCGAACCTTCGCTGCAGGATCATGGCCGAGATCGACGACATCATCGAGAATTTCGAACTGCTTGACGAGTGGGACGACCGTTACCGCTACGTCATCGAGCTGGGGCGTGACCTGCCGGCGCTGGCGGAGAGCGCGCATGTCGAGGCCAACAAGGTGCGCGGCTGCGCCAGCCAGGTCTGGCTTGTTACGCATGTGAAGCCGAACGGCGCTGCCGGCCCAAATCTGACTTTTGAAGGCGACAGCGATGCGCACATTGTGCGCGGTCTGATCGCGATCCTGTTCGCGCTTTACTCAGGGAAGGGCGCGCGCGAGATCCTCGACACCGATGCCTTCGCAATATTCGATCGCATCGGATTGCGCGAGAATCTGACGCCCCAGCGTTCAAACGGCTTGCGCGCCATGGTGGAGCGGATCCGCGTTGAGGCGGAAGCCGCGCTGGCAACCGCCGCCTGAGTCCCGATCTTCATTCCGCATCGACACTGAACGCCGCGTCGTCGGCGAGCCATGTGCGCAGGCTGGCATGGCTGCCACCGCGCGTCTCCCGGGCGTAGCCATAGTGGCGAGCCAGCCGGTCGAGTGCCAGTTGCAGCACGACCTTGGCCGACCGGGCCGGCCAGACACGCTCGCGCTCGACGTCCTCAAGTCCCTTGAGAAAACAGCAAACATCAAGCAGCAGGCCGGAGAATTCCGGACCAACTGCGGCGAGCGCCCGGCGCACGCGCTGCCGCGCCCCGACCATTGCATCTGTACCGCAACCGGCCTCTGCGCCGGGGGCTTCGCGACGGCCGGACGCGATCGGGCGCGTCCAGTCCGAGGTAATGCGCGGCATCAACTGCGCCAGTGTGAAGTCGGCCCGCAAACGCTCGCCCGCCTGAAACTGATGCGGAGCGACAAGCGCGCGCCCGTCACGGCCGCGTCGCCGGGCGAGCCAGGCAAGGGGGCTTTCGGCCTCATCGACGGTGACGTTCGCGCCGCCGTCGCCGGTCGTAATCTGTCGCTGGCCCAATGCGAGATGCTGGCCGCGAAAGCGATCGACAGACGGCCGGTGCGGGTGCGGGACACTCGCCATCCGACGATCGATGCCACCGGAGGGGCGGGTCATGGCTGCACCGGCAATTTCAAGTCCGCCGCGCCGGCGAGCGCGCCGCACATGACTTCCAGCGCGACCAGCACGCGGTCGACCGCCGGATCGTCGCGGCGGTCCTCGACCAGCCTGCAGGCATGCGCGGCGGTGGTCCGGTCACGGCCGAACAGACGTCCGGTCGCGCTGTAGCTCAGGCCCAGTATCACATGCGCCAGATACATGGCGCTTTGCCGGGCGAAGGCGACCGGACGGGTGCGCCGCGATGGCGCGCGCAATTCGCTGATCGGCACCGCAAACGCTGCGGCGGTGAGCGTCTCCAGGTGCCGGCAAAGCCGTTCGGTCTCACCGGCGGGGGGCAGCGCGAAACCTGGCGAAGGGCCAGTCCAGTTCTGCAGCGACATCGGCGATCTCCTGTAGGATTATTTACCTACATCATCGCGCAAGTCGAGAGGGCGGGGATAACTTTTGTAAGGTCAGTCTATATTATTGAAAATAAAGACGTTTTCTGCCAGCAAGGGTGTAACCGGCGACCTCTAGCGCGAGCGTCGGCGGCGCTGCTGGCCGAGTCCCATCTGTTTGGCGAGCTGCGAGCGCGCGGCCGCGTAATTGGGCGCGACCATCGGATAGTCGGCCGGCAGATTCCATTTCTCCCGGTATTGTTCAGGCGTCATGTTGTACTGCGTGCGCAGATGCCGCTTGAGCGACTTGAACTTTTTTCCGTCCTCGAGACAGACGATGTATTCGGGGGTGATCGATTTCTTGACCGATATCGCCGGCTTGAGCGGCTCGGCGGGAGTCTCGCCCGGACTGCCCGACACCCGGGTCAGTGCCGCGTGCACCTGGTTGATCAGTGCCGGAATATCGCTGGACGGCACCGTGTTGTTGCTCACATAGGCGGACACGATCTCCGCCGTTAGCTGGATGTAGTTTCCGTTGACCGTGCTGTCGCTCATCGGAGCAGCCCTGCTTTTATGCGGCCGCCCGCCCGGGGGCCGCGGACTGAATCTGGAAACGAAAGAATCCCCCCTCGGATTGCAAAAGTCATTCAACGCAAGGAATAACCTGGCCGACCGAAGTAATAAGAAAAATATACTAGCGATTCCATGCGCCAGCAAGAAGAAGATTGGTGAAACGCGGTCCAACCCAAGTCATAACCGCAACCCGCTCGAATATAGCGGCAGCCCGCGTGCGCGCTTCCCCGACGGGACCGGATCAGGAAGGCGGTGGCAGCCCGCTACGGATTCTTTTCGAGATGACTGCGCAGCTCGTTGATGGAGGCGAAGCGAAGCGTGCCTTGCGGCAGTTCGGCCTCTATCGAACCGTCAACGTAAAGGGTGTAGCCCATGCCATCGACCACCCCGGACTTCAGGATGGCAGCTGCGCGCGGCGCATCGTCCTTCGCCACGGCAGACGGTTCAGGCTCCGCGGACGACGGCAGCGGCACAGTGTCGTGCACCAGTTCGCCCGGCCGCTCCGGCGGACCGGCGGTTGGCTGCTCAGGCCGGGGTCGCGGCGGCGGCCACATGGCATCAAAATTCGTTGCCCGGGACCGCGGCTCGGGTGGGGGTTCCGGCGGCCGCCAGCCTGGCTCGTAGGCGGCCTCATGCGCCGCGCCCTGAAATTGCTCCCCCCGCGCCGGGCCGTTTCGGCCGAAAGGCGGTGGCGCGGCGGCGTCCGCACGCAATGGCGACAACGACGGCTCGACTTCCGCTGACATCTGCGCCTCGGGGTTGCGCAACATCGGCTCGGCGGCCAGCAGGCGCGACTCTTCGGCTGCCTCCGGACCGGCCGTCAGCGGGACCGGCGCGGGCCCGGGAACGACGGGTTCGGGGCGCGGCCGCGCCGGAAACGGCATCCCGCCGGCCGGAATGCGTCCAGGGACCGGCGGCTCAAACGCGTCCGGGACAGGGGCGGTCCGCGCCTCTGCGCCAGCGGATAGAGCCTCGTTGATGCGGCGCAATTGCGCGACCACTGCACCGATTGCAATCAGGATCAGGCCGCCCACCGTCGCGGTCGTGCCCGCCATGATCAGGGTGTTTCCGAAGCTGAACTCGTTGATCGGGATACCAAATCCGATCGTGGCGACACCCACAACGAGAGTGAGTGCGCCGATAACAAACAGGAGCACCGACATGAACACCCCGACCCTCTGCTGATCCGTCGATCGACCAAAACGGACTATACATCCACCCTCTAAACTCTTCTAGACACGAAGATTTCCCGTCCGTCACCGGTCCACGGAATTGCGCTGGCAATATGGCCGCAACGCGTACCGTCATTGGAATTGTATGCTGCCGGTCAGGCCGCCGCCTGGCTCCGCTGCCGGATCGGCGGAGGGGGCGTTGCCCCGGCCGATGCCAGCGCCTAATTAACCGCTTGGGGGAACTCGCGTGGAACTTGCCGGTTTTCTTTCAGATCGGCTCAATCTGCATCATCTTTTTTCGCCCGAGGAGGACGTAATGTCGTTCAAGCTGCCCGACTTGCCCTATCCGCACGACGCGCTGGCGCCGTATATGTCGCGCGAGACGCTCGAATATCACCACGACAAGCATCACAAGGCCTATGTCGACAACGGCAACAAGCTGCTGGAAGGCTCGGGTCTGGAGGGCAAGTCGCTGGAGGAGATCGTCAAGGGATCGTTCGGCAAGAAC
>CAZUDR010000058.1:0-12539 GCA_964618715.1 uncultured Undibacter sp.
AGTTCTGGAAGGCGCGCAAGGTCAACGGCCAATGGGAGGCATGCTGGGGCGGACGCATGCGGAATGTGTCCGGGAACAGCGGGATCTGGCGGCATCCCTATGGCGCCACCGCGACAGGGCTGCCCGTCATCGGTGGCACCATTACCGTCGAGGAACTGCGCCGGGGACGCATCGATCATGCGATGGGCATCTCACTTGTCCAGGTCGAGGACTGGCATGTGGTTTCGTGGCCGGCAAACCGTTCTGACGGCTACAATCCGTCGAAGCTCCCCAACCGAATTCCGGAAGGACTTCGGTTCAGGCTTGATCCGCAAGTCGACGTCGACGCATTGCAGCTTCACCCTGTCGCAAAAATCATCGCGAAGGCCGCGCAGACCTACGGCTTCGTCGTCTGGGACAAGGGCGGTGCGATCGCGCTCCGGGCTGAAGATCCCAGACGCTTTACCATCAGCGGCCAACCGAACCCTTATGCCGATTTGTGGAACGGTGTGCCTTCAAACAAGATCCTTGCGGGCTTTCCCTGGCACCGGCTGCAGTTCCTGCCGGTCAATTACGGTCGTCCTTAGCGGATTTCGCAGGCGCGTCACCGGATGTACAGAATAAACACGGCGCAAAACGAATTCGTTTGGCCAGACTCTTCAGCCGCGGATCGTCGGATCGCGTACCTCGTCAACCAGTATCCGCAGGTGAGTCACAGCTTCATTCGCCGCGAGATCGCCGCCCTCGAGGCGCAAGGCTGGTCAATCTTCCGGATGGCATTGCGCGGGTGGGACGCGGAGCTGGTCGATCAGGCCGATCTTGCCGAACGGGCCAGGACGACCTTTGTGCTCAGGCAGCGGAGCGTGTCGCTGGCCGCCGCGGTCGCCCGCCAGGCGGTCGGCGCACCCGGCCGGTTTTTCGCCGCGCTAGGGCTGGCGATGCGCATGATGCGGCCTTCGGACCGGCCGTTTCTGTGGCATCTGATCTATCTTGCCGAGGCCTGCTGGATCGCGGGCGAACTCGCCAGACGCAAGGTCACCCACCTGCATGCCCACTTCGGCACAAATTCCACCGAGGTGGCCATGCTCGTCAGCGCGCTCTCCGGCATCGGGTACAGCTTCACGGTCCACGGCACCGGTGAATACGACGCCGCAACGCTGACTCACCTTGCGGAAAAGGTGGAAAGAGCCGTGTTCGCGGTCACGGTGTGCTCGTATGTGCGCGGCCAGATATTCCGGATTGTGCCGTCGCGGGACTGGCACAAGATCAGGGTCGTCCGTTGCGGCATCGATCCGGAATTTGCCGCGATCAATTCTGTCACGCCGGCTGAATCCCATCGGCTGGTTTGCGTCGGAAGACTGTCCGAAGAGAAAGGCCAGATCTTTCTGGTCAGGACGATCCGGGCTCTTGCCGAGGAAGGACGCGATTTCGAGCTCGTCCTCGTCGGCGATGGCGAACATCGCAAACAGATCGAACAATTGATCTCGGACACGAATCTGGCAGGTTACGTGACAATAACGGGGTGGGCCACCGCTGAGGAAGTCCGGGAGGAAATTCTGAAATCCCGGGCGCTGATCTTGCCGAGCTTCGCCGAAGGATTGCCCATTGTCATCATCGAGGCGATGCTTCTCGGGCGGCCTGTGTTGAGCACCTACGTTGCCGGCATTCCCGAACTTGTTGTCAACCAGGAAACCGGCTGGCTTTTCCCGGCCGCTTCGGAAGAGGGGATGCTGCACGCGGTGCGCGCCTGCCTCGATGCGCCCGCTGACAGGCTTCGGGCCATGGGGGCCGCCGGCCGCGAACGGGCCTTGCGGTACCACAAGGTCGAGGACCAGGCGGCCGCGCTTTCGGCCTTGTTTGCGACGGCGATCGCGGACCGGCATGCCGCAGAAACAGATCGAGCTCCGCAATAATCGCGCCGTCGAGGCGCGCCCCGGTTAGCCGCCGCACCTGTACCGTAACGAAGTCAGTCTGTGCCGGCGTTTTGTGTCGGTGGATCACCTGAGGAAAGTGAATGGAAGTGAATCCCGTTTTGTCGATCGCCCCTCATCAAACAGCGGAACCCCCGCCCGCTCGCGCCAAGGCCTTCAGATATGTGCTGATCTCGCCGTGTCGCGACGAAGCAGCCTATATGAGGCAGACGCTGGATTCGGTCGTCCGCCAGTCCGTTCGCCCTGCCAAATGGGTCATCGTCGATGACGGATCCACCGATGCCACTCCGCAAATCATCGCGGAGTATCAGGCAAAACATGACTGGATCGACGTTATACGCAGACCCGATCGCGGACGCCGTGCGGTTGGCCCGGGTGTTATCGATGCATTTTATGCCGGCTTTGCCGCCATCGACCCGGACGATTACGACTATCTGTGCAAGCTGGATCTCGATCTGCGGTTGCCTCCGCGTTACTTCGAAATTCTCATGAAGAGGATGGCCGCCAATCCGCGCATCGCGACCTGCAGCGGCAAGGCCTACATCGAGGAGAACGGACGTCTGATCAGCGAGCGACACGGCGACGACATGTCGCTGGGGATGACGAAATTCTATCGCGTGTCGGCGTTCAGGGCGATCGACGGGTTTGTGCGCGAGGTCATGTGGGACGGCATCGACTGCCATCTCTGCCGAATGAACGGCTGGATTGCCTGCAGCTGGGACGAGCCGGAACTGCGCTTTGTTCATTTGCGGTCGATGGGATCGAGCCAGGTCAGCATTTATACAGGGCGGATGCGTCACGGCTTCGGGCAATACTTCATGGGCACAAGTCTGCATTACCTGATTGCGAGCGCGATGTTCAGGGCGAACCAGAAGCCGTACGTGGTGGGTAGCCTGGCCATGATATGGGGCTGGCTGAAAGCCGCGCTTGAAGGCAGGCCCCGCTACGGGAACGCCGCATTCCGGAAATTCCTTCGGCGGTACCAATGGCGTGCGCTCTGGCTGGGCAAGCAGCGCGCGCTGAGCGAAATCTATGGCGAAAAGACACCTGGCTGAATCGAAGCTGCTCTGACCGAAGCAAGCGCCCTGAGCGGCAAATAAAGTTTTCAGTTCGATCCGGTCGGGGCGCGCGATGTGCGGCATAGCGGGAATTATTGGAAGGCTGACCGTTGCCAATCGCGAAGCTCTCCGCAGGATGAACGACGCCATGGCCCATCGCGGCCCCGATGGCGAGGGCTATTGGGAATCATCGGCCGGCGAAGCGGGCTTCGGTCTCATGCTGGCGCACCGGCGTTTGTCGATCCTCGACCTCACAACGGCCGCCGCCCAGCCGATGGTGGACAAGGTTACCGGCCACGTGACCGTCTTCAACGGCGAGATCTACAATTACGCAGAGCTTCGAACGCGGCTGGTTGCCGAGGGACAGAAATTCGAGTCGACCGGCGACACCGCGGTCCTGTTGCGCAGCGTTGGCTTGCACGGGCGCCGGGCCGTTCAGCAGCTTCGCGGCATGTTTGCGTTCGCGGTTTGGGACGTCGCCGAACGAAAGCTGCTGCTGACGCGCGATCCGCTCGGCATAAAACCCCTGTATCTGGCCCGGAATCCTGATCCCGACGGTGAATGGTCGCTGATCTTCGCCTCGGAGGTCAGGGCGATCCTCGCATCTCGCCTGCTTGGCAAGCCACGGCTTAACCCCCAGGCCGTGGCTTCCATCGTATGGAACGGGTTTGTGGTCGCGCCCGAGACGGCGATTGCGGGCGTCGAGTCGGTCTGGCCGGGTCAGCTTCGTATTTTCGATTCACGCGGCAGGGAGCAGCGGTCGGAATACTACTGGAGCGCAAGGCAGGACGATCCGGGCCCGCCTATCGAAGAGCGGGAGCTGGAACAGATATTGCAGGAATCCGTGCATCTCCACCTCGCGAGCGATGTGCCGCTTGGCGTGTTTCTGTCCGGCGGTGTCGACTCCGCGGCCGTCGCAAATCTGGCGCACAAGAGTTCCCGGTCGACGGTCCATACATTCACACTGGCCTTCGAGGAGCAGGATTACAACGAGGGCGACATTGCACGGCGCGTCGCCGCCGAGATCGGCACGGAGCATCAGGAAGTCGTGCTGACGCAAGAGCAGTTTATTGCCCAACTCGACGAAGCACTGGACAGCTTGGACCAGCCGACTTTCGACGGGATCAATTCGTACTACATGTCCCGGGCGTTGCAGCAGGCCGGAGTCAAGGTCGCTCTCGTCGGCACAGGAGGTGACGAGCTTTTTGGCGGATATTCCTCGTTTCGCGATCTGCCGGCGCTGCTGAAGTGGTCAAGGCGGACGCGCTGGATTCCGCGGGATGTCATTGATCGACTGGCAAATGTGGTCTCGAGCTCATTGCAGCGGAACGTCGGCCGGGTGGCGCAACAAACCCGTTGGGCGAAGCTTCCGGAACTGGTTGCCCGCAGCGACGACCTGCTCGCGCTCTATCAGCTGGCATATGCCCTGTTTCTTCCCGAATTTCAGGAGCAACTCGTCTGCGGGCCGCCGACGCAGGTCGGGTCAGATGGCCTTCCGTCCGCATTGCGCTCACGCCTGCGGGAGGAGACGGAATCCCGCTCGCCGTTGTCAGCGATCAGTGTGATGGAACAGCGTCTCTTTCTCGGTGAGCGTCTGCTCAGGGATACCGATTCAACCAGCATGGCGGCATCGATCGAGGTACGCCTGCCGCTGGTCGACCAGGTACTGTTCGAGAACGTGAATCGTCTGACGGACCGTCAACGGTATTTTCCGATGCAAAAAAAATCCGTGCTCCGGCGTATCGGTCTGCGTGGACTCGATCCCTCGAATTTTAACAGGCCCAAATCAGGCTTCGTCCTGCCCTATGACAAGTGGCTGAGAAAGGGATTGGGCAAGATACTGGATCAAACCATGCGGGACGCGGCGGCGATCAAATCGGTCGGGCTGAACCCCAGGACCGTAGAGCAGTTGTGGCAGGCCTATCTCGACGGCGTGCCTGGTCTCTACTGGTCGCGCGTATGGGCGCTCTATGTGCTCATTCGATGGTGCCATCGCCATCAGGTTTATGTCTGACGTCTGATGGATCGTGCGTTTCACGAGCTTATGTGACCGCCGTCTCGGACCTATTCCACCGCACAGAAACCCGCACCCGGATCGATACTGGGAGTGCCCGATCCGGCGTGGCCGCACACAACCAAACGCAGGGAGCGCGAATGTCGGGACCAAACGTTCACGAGAGCACCTCATTTGGCGTCGCCGGAATCACCGTCAACATCGGCAGCATCCGACAGGCGCTGGCGACGGCGATTGCGGACCTGAACAGCGGTCAGGGGTTTTGCCTGTTCACCCTGAACCTTGACCACTGTGTCAAGCTGCGCAGCGATCCGAAATTCCGAAACGCCTATTCCAGTGCCCGATACGTCACTGCCGACGGATTTCCAATCGTCTTGTTGGGCCGGCTGAATGGCGATCCCGTCCGTCGCACGACGGGCGCCGATCTGCTGGCACCCCTTTGCGTGCAGGCGGCGCGTCACGCCGTACCCGTATTCCTGCTCGGCCCCAAAATGGATGTGATTGACCGCGCCCACGCGTGGCTGGCCAGGCGCGCGCCGAACCTGCGGGTCGTAGGCAGCTATGCGCCCGGACCCGATTTTGATCCGGAGTCGATTGACGCCGACCTCGCCATGGAGCGCATCCGCCAGTCGGGTGCGCGGCTTTGCTTCATCGGGCTCGGCGCGCCGCGGCAGGAGATATTCTCCGCACGCTGCCACGCGGAAGTGCCCGGGACAGGTTTCGTTTGTGTCGGCGCCGCCTTCGACTTTCTCGCCGGCACCCAGACGCGCGCGCCCCAGTTCTTCCGCAACCACGGTCTGGAGTGGCTTTGGCGCCTGTCGAACAACCCGCGGCGTCTCGCCGCGCGTTATCTGCAATGCGCGACGGCATTCCCGCCGCTTGCAGCCGAGAGCATCGCACGTGCGATTTTCGCCCGCGTGAAGCGGACCTGACTTGGCGAACGTCGTTCGTCCGCACGAAATCGCAACAATCCGGGGGCAAGACGTCATGCATGAATCAGCATCGGGCAGAAAAGCCGTGCTGCCGAAAATTCAGTGTCCGGAGTGCCACAGGATCATGGTCCTTCGCACGATCATGCCTGAAGGGCTCGATGACCGTGAACGAATGAACTTCTATTGCGACTGTGGATTTTTTTATCAGTTGTCGTATCTCGTGCCGGTAGAGCGCGCCCTTTAGCATTATGGGAGCCGCGGCTCCCGGGCCGCGGGTCCCCGCCAGCCCCTGGGGCGAGGCTTGCGTGGCACTGCCGGGGCTCCACCCGACCATTGTTGACCGTCTGACTTCAGGGGCAGCTGCCCCCGAAGCGCTCCGTGCTGCGCCGTCAATGATGAGCAACCGGGCTGGAATATCGGGAAATTCCCTGCAAAATGTCCTGCCCGCCGGCGGTTTACGAGCGCTCGACATCCAGTCTTGAAAAATGAATGAAACAAAGCCTGTCGCCATCATCGGTCTCGGTTTGATGGGTGAGGTCTATGCCGCGCGTCTGCTGCACGCCGGAATTCCGGTGGTCGGCTTCGACATCGACCCGGCCCGCCGAGAACGGCTCGATGCCATCGGCGGCCGTTCGGTCTCATCGATTTCCGACCTGGCACGGCCGGCCCGCTGCGTGCTTCTGGCCGTGTTCAACACCGATCAGGTCGAGGACGTCGTCGACAATCATCTGTTGCCCGCGCTCGGCGAGACATCGCAGCAGATCGTGGTGTGCATGAGCACCTGCGATCCCGACCGGATATCGGCGCTGGGCGAACGTGTCGCGTCGCGCGGTTTGCGGTTTCTCGATCTGCCGGTCTCGGGCACCAGCGAGCAGGTCCGCCAGGGCGACGGCGTCGGGCTGATCGGCGGCGATCGACAGATCGCGGATGAAATCAAACCGGTGCTCGATGCGCTGTTCGCGCGGACCTTTCACGTCGGCGGGCTCGGCGACGGCGGACGTGCCAAGCTCGCGATCAATCTTATCCTCGCGCTGAACCGGCTGGCTTTGGCCGAAGGGCTGGCTTTTGCGGAGCGGCTCGGACTCGATCCGGCGGCGTTCCTGCCGGTGGCCCAGGGCTCAGCCGCCTATTCGCAGGTCATGGATACCAAGGGACCGAAGATGGTGCGCGGCGACTTCACGCCCGAAGGCCGTGCCAGACAGACCCTGAAGGATGCCTATCTCATGCGCGAGCAGGGCAAGGCGGTCGGGCAGGTCCTGTCGATGCTGAACGTGCATATCGACGTTCTGGAATCGTGCGTGGCGCACGACGAGGGCGAACTCGACAACAGCGTGGTGTTCAAGGAAGTCCGGCGGCGGCGCGGACCCGTTTGATCCGCCTGCCTCCGCCGGCCGCCCTTGCCAGCGCGTGCAGTGATCACCACCGATTGTAGGGCAGGAACTTGCCGCTCATCGTGACCTTCACCCGGTCACCCTTGGGGTGTTCGACCTTGTCGATGGTGAGATCGAAGTCGATCGCGCTCATGATCCCGTCGCCGAACTTTTCGTGGATCATCTCCTTGATCGCGTCGCCGTAGACATAGGTGATCTCATGAAAGCGGTAGATCAGCGGGTCCTTGGAGACGGTCTCCGCCTCCTGGGCCTTCTTCGGCGGCCGCTGGATGGCGATTTCCACGTCCTTGGCCCGGTTGCCGAGATCGAGGTATCCGATCAGCTTGGCGGCGGCATCGGCCGGCAGCGTGTTCTGGCCGAGGCAGGCCGATATGACGAAGATTTCGGACATGCCGACCGCCTTGGAGATGTCGGCCCAACTCGCCTTCTTGGCGAACTTCGCCTCCATGATGGTTTCGGTCATTTCAATCTTGCTCATCAGCATGACGTCTCACTCCTGGTTGGGTCTTGAAGCGGCCGGCTCGCCAGCGCCGACAGATCGTCGGAGGTAATGGCGCCGACCGGCTTGTGAATCTTGAATTCGCGGCGCTGTCCGTCGAGGAAGACCGCGATCACGGTTTCCACGTCCGGACATTCGGTTTCGCCGCAGGTGATCTCGGCGACGAACACGCTGTCGTCCTCGCCGAGGCCGAAACGGTTGCGCACCGCCGCTTTCAGCGCGCGCGTGGCGGCGGCGCGCTCGCCGCTCGTCGGTCCTGAGCCGGGAAAGGAGAGCGGAAGCATGGCCGCCTACCGGATGCCCAGATCGGCGGGAACGCCAATCAGCACTGCATTGCCGGAGGCGGTGCCGGCGATGAGGCCGCGGCCGTCCCTGGTCCACGCCAGGGAGGTGACCGCATCGCCTTCATTGCCGCGGGCGACCAGCGCCTCGCCCTTGGTCAGTTCGCCGATCAGGATGCTGCCGGTGGAGTAGGCGCCGGCGGCCAGGGGTGCAGAGGGATGTGCCGCCACCGCGGTCACCAGCCCGTTGTAGGCGTAGCCGATCTCGATCGGCGGCTTGCCGCCGGGACCGGCTTCCGCAAATGACCATGCCGTGATCACGTCGGCGCCGGTGCACACCAGGAAGGAGCCGTCGCACAGCCAGTTCAGCCCGTGGATCTTGTGCGGATATCCACCGAGCCGCAGATCCTGCAGGGTCACGAGATCCCAGACATGCAGTTCGCGCTCCTGCGTCGCCGAGACGACAAAGCGACCGTCGGGCGACCAGCTGACGCCGATGTGGGAGCCTTTCCAGCCGAGCAGATGCTCCCGCGCGCCGGTTTCGGCCGAGAGGACCGACACGCCGTCGCAATGCGCCGCGGCCACGCGGCGGCCCTCCGGCGCAAAGGCAAGGCCCGCGATCGTGCTGGCGAACGCATCGCTTGCGACACGGCCGCCGCCTTCGGCGGCGACGACCACCTGCCTGCCCGCAGCGGCGGCAATGCAGCCCGTGCGTTCGTGCACCGCGAGGGCGTCGACCCAGCGTCCGTCAAAGTCGATCACCGGCACGACGCCGGATTCGGTGCCGGTATAGCGTGTCACCCGTCCGTCCTGGCCGGCGCTGACAAAGCCGTCCCGAAACGGCGCCAGTGCAGTTGCCGCGCCGCTGTGACAGGCGGCGACGATCTCGTTGTCACCGAAGGCGACCTTGCCGTCGTCGCGCACGATGTCGCGCAGGCGCACGGTACCGTCGCCGAGGGCAAACGCCGCACGTCCGTCCAGCGTTATGGCCGCGGTGACATTGGCGCCGAGGCGGACTTCCGTCCGCTGCACCAGCGGCGACGTGGCCTGCGCGCCGACGTCGAACGATGCCGCTTGTGCCGTGGTCATGACGCAATGCAGGTGTTGAACGCGCCCTGCAGCTCCCGGTCGTCGAGATTGCGGCCGATGAAGACGAGCCGGCTGGAGCGCGGCTCATCCGCCTGCCATTGCGGTCCCCAGTCGCTGTCCATCACCATGTGGATGCCCTGGAAGACGTAGCGGCGGTCCTGGCCTTTCAGCGAAATGATGCCCTTGCTGCGCAGCACGTCGGTGCCGCGTTTCATGATGAACTCGCGCATCCAGCCGGAAAACTTCTCCGGCTCCAGCGGAGCGTCGGTGCTGAGCGAGATCGAGACGATGCTATCATCGTGCTCGTGGTCGGCAGGATCTTCCTCGAGAAAACCTGGCTCGACATCGAGAAGCTTCTTCAGGTCGAAGGAGCCGCGGTCGAGCACTTCCCCGAGCGGAACGCTCGCCTTCTCGGAGTGGAGAATGCGGGCGAACTTGTTGAGCGTCCGGATCTTTGCTTCGACCGCGGCGAGCGTCTCCGCATCGACCAGATCGGTCTTGTTGACCACGATGACGTCGGCGAATGCGATCTGCTCTTCCGCCTCGTGAGCGACGTCGACCTGCTCGAGGAAATGCTTGGCGTCGACCATGGTGACCACCGAATCGAGCGCCACGCGCTCGCGCAGGTCGTCGTCCACGAAGAAGGTCTGGATCACCGGCGCCGGATCGGCGAGCCCGGTGGTTTCGATCAGCACGCCGTCGAAGCCTTCGGCGCGCTTGAGCAGCCCGCTGATGATGCGGATGAGGTCGCCACGCACGGTGCAGCAGATGCACCCGTTGTTCATCTCGAAGATCTCTTCGTCGGCACCGATGACCAGGTCGTTATCGATGCCGATCTCGCCGAACTCGTTGACGATCACGGCGAAGCGCTTGCCGTGATTGTCCGAAAGAATCCGGTTCAGCAGGGTTGTCTTTCCGGCACCGAGGTAGCCGGTCAGCAATGTGACGGGTACTTTTGTTGTTTCCGGCATCTTTACCATCGCCTCTTCAGACAGGGCGGATCATCATCTCCCAGTTCCAGGGCAAGGATGTGATCCGCGACTTGGTTCTCACTTCTTTCAACCGATCGGTGGCGTGCCACGAAGGCGGCACGCCACCGGTGTTCCTGCCAGTCCGCCTAGGCAGAGATTCCGAACGCCGAGAACACGAGGCCCTCTGCGATCTCGAGCGTCATGAACAGGCCGACGCCGGCGACCACGGCGCCGCCGATCCGGGCCGGAACCGCGCTCGCCTCGCGCGCATTCCAGACCGTCGTCAGGGCAATGCCCGACAGCAGCGCGACGACGTATTGCGTGATGGCAAGGCCGACCAGGTAGCCGACCAGCACCACCGCGGGAGCGCCGCCTTCCTGGCCGAGAATGCTTTCGCCGAATGCCGAGCCGTGGAACAGGCCCGCGAATGCGAAGGCGACAAACGCCCAGTTCGTGCTGAGGGCCCGACCGGACATGACGAAGATCCCGAGTGCCAGCAGCGACAGGGCGATGACAGTCTCGATCATCGGGAGCTTGAATCCGTAGCTCATCAGCAGGCAGCCGGCGAGCATGGCGCCGATATAGGCCAGCGGTGCCGCAAACCGTTTGGTGGTGAAGACGGCGGCAATGCCGACGAGGGCCACGAAGAAGAGATGGTCGAAGCCCAGGATGGGGTGGCCGACGCCCGACAGCAGGCCATGCACGAAGGTCTGCATCGGCATCCCGCCCAGCGGATGGTGTGCCAGTGCCGGGCTGGACACGACGGCGATGGCGGCGGCGACTGATACCGTCGACAGTGCGCGATTGATCATTGTGTTACCTCTCATTGCTTTTCACTCCTCTTATGCCACAGCAGCGGCATTCGTAACTAACCCTGTGAGACTCTACGCTTGGCCGGCACTACAACCTCGTCCTGTTCCTGCGCGCCGGGTCGCACGACCGGCGGCCGCTTCGGATCGTAGGAAGCGGCCGCGAGTTCGGCGCGGAAGCCTTGCGAGCGGTTGATCAGAAACTCGGTCAGGTGGTTGCGGATCGGATAGTAATTCGGGTGCCGGTGCATGTCGTGGCGCGAGCGGTCGCGGGGCAGGGTGTTCTCCACGATCTCGCAGATGCGCGCTTCCGGACCGTTGGTCATCAGCACGATGCGGTCGGCAAGCAGGATTGCCTCATCGATGTCATGCGTGATCATGAAGCAAGTCTGCTTTGTCGACGTGTAGATTTCCAGCAGCTCTTCCTGCAGGCTCCCGCGCGTGAGCGCATCAAGCGCCGAGAACGGCTCGTCCATGAGGAGGATCTTCGGCTGGATCGAGAATGCACGCGCGATACCGACGCGCTGCTTCATCCCGCCTGACAGTTGCGAGGGTTTCTTGTCTTCCGAGCCGGTCAGGTGAACCATGTCGATGTATTTCTGGCATTGTTCGCGGACCCTGGCCTTGGGCCAGTCGCGCCAGCGCGATTCGACGGCGAAAGCGATGTTGGCGCGGGTCGTCATCCAGGGCATGAGCGCGTGAGACTGGAAGATGACGGCGCGGTCGAGGCTCGGCCCGGAGACTTCGTGGCCGTCGACGATCACGCCGCCGGACGACGGGCTGTCGAGGCCGGCGATGATGTTGAGCAATGTCGTCTTGCCGCATCCGGAGTGTCCGATCAGGCAGACGAATTCGCCTTCCGCGACGTCAAACCAGAGATCGCCGAAGACTTCCGCTTCGCCCTTGCCATCCGGCTTCGGATAGCGTCGGCTCAAATCCTCGACCTGAATCAGCTTGTTCTGTGTCATGCCTGTTCGTCGTGCCGCTTGTTCGTGGTCATTCTTCGTGCGTCTTATTCGGCATAGGCGACGAGACGCGAAGCGCGTGCGAGGATCTGGTCCAGGATCATGCCCATCACGCCGATGAAGAAGATGGCGCTGATGACGCCCGTGATCGACAGGTTGTTCCACTCGTTCCAGACGAAGTAGCCGATGCCGGTACCGCCGACGAGCATTTCGGCGGCGACGATCACCAGCCAGGCAATGCCGATGGATATCCGCATGCCGGTGAGGATGGTCGGGGCCGCCGCCGGCAGGATCACCTTCCAGGCGGTGCGCGTCGGCGAGACTTCCAGCGTGCGTGCGACGTTGAGCCATTCGCGCCGCACGCCGCCCACGCTGCCGAGCCTCGAGGCTCCCGCGGCGTCGAAGAGCATGGCCGGGCCGGCTGTGGCGAAGATCGCCGTCGCCAGACCCTGGCCGTCCGGGTCGGCGAGCGCGGGCGAGCCGGGCACGCCCGTCCCGACCGTCGGAAGGAGGCCGGGAGCGATGTCGGGCACCTGGGCCGGCCAGCCCGGCAGGAAGGGCCCGCCGGGCGCCCGGTTGCCGTCGGCGTGCAGCGCATAGGCGCGCCCGCCCACGTCGAA
>CAZUDR010000059.1:0-12522 GCA_964618715.1 uncultured Undibacter sp.
CGGCCCTACAAAGAGGACGTGGTCGAGCGCCTCCTTGCGCGCCGCGGCCGCCTCGATGAACACCTTGAGGTTGGCGCGCGCCTGCTGCTGGCCGATGAATTCGGTCAGGCGCTGCGGCCGCAAATTGGCGTCGACGTCGTCGTCGCGGGGCTCGGGCGTGACCAGACGGCGGGGACTTTTCATTTCGCCAGCTCCTTCAGTCCCTGCCGGATCAGCGTCGCGGTATCGGCGCCGTCACCCGCCGCGCGGGACGCCGCGGCGATCGCGGCAGCGGCCTGCGGCTGACCGTAGCCGAGATTGACCAGCGCGGAGACGGCATCGGTCACCGGCTTCGGCGCGCGCTTCTCGTCGAGCGCGCCGGCAAGGTGAACGACCGTCGGATCGACGTCGGTGAATCCCGGCGCCTTGTCCTTGAGTTCCGACACGATGCGCTCGGCCACCTTGCTGCCGACGCCGGGCGAGCGCGCCACCGCCGCCTTGTCGCGGGTGGCGATCGCATTGGCAAGTTCAGCCGGCTTCAGCGTGCCGAGCACCGACATCGCCACCCGGGCGCCGACACCCTGCACCGTCTGCAGCAGGCGGAACCATTCGCGCTCGGTGTCGCTGGCAAAGCCGTAGAGCTTGATCTGGTCCTCGCGCACATAGGTCTCGATCGCCAGCGTCGCCGCTTCACCGGGTGCCGGCAGGCCCTGCAGGGTGCGCGCCGCGCAATGCACCTGGTAGCCGACACCGCCGACATCGAGGATGACGAAATCCTCGCCGTAGGAGTCGATGATGCCCTTGAGCTTTCCGATCATCGCACAGCCACCTTCAGCAGCACGCTCTGCCGGTGATGCGCGTGGCATACCGCGATGGCCAGCGCATCGGCGGCATCCTCGCTTTGCGGATCGGCCTTGGGCAGCAGCACGCCGATCATCATGCGGACCTGCGCCTTCTCGCCATGGCCCGCGCCGACAATCGTCTTCTTGATCAGGTTGGGCGCATATTCGGCGACCGCCAGGCCGCAGCGGGCGGGCGCCAGCATGGCAACGCCGCGCGCCTGGCCGAGCTTGAGCGTCGCCGACGCATTGCTGTTGACGAAGGTCTGTTCCACCGCCGCCTCGTGCGGGCCAAGATCCTCGATCACCCGGATCAGCCCGTCGTGGATAGCCACCAGTCGGTCGCCGAGGGCCGCCCGCTCACTGGTCTCCAGCGAACCGCAGGCGATCGCGATCAGCCGGTTGCCGTCGCTCTCGATCAGGCCCCAGCCGGTGCGGCGAAGCCCGGGATCGATGCCGAGGATGCGAATCGGTTGCCGGCCCATGCCTCCGTTGATAGCCCCGCGCCCCGCCCCCGCCTAGGCGGGAATGACCGCAATGCCCAATCGCGGCTCGCGCCCGGGCATCGTGCCTGATAAGCAGGACAGCCCGCCGGAACCGTCCCGTGATCGAACTTCCCGACGTCGCCACGCTTTCCGCAGCGTTCCATGATACGCGCTTTGCCGCAGCGGTGGTGGTGTGCATGCTGGCCGGCGTGGTGCGCGGCTTTTCCGGCTTTGGCTCGGCACTGATCTATGTCCCGCTCATCGCCGCCATCTACGAACCACGCATTGCTACCGTCTCGTTTGCCATCATGGATTATGTCTGCGTGCTGCCCTATGCCCTGCGCGCGTTTCCGCAGGCGCACTGGCGCGAGGTGCTGCCGGCCTTCGCCGCCGCTCTGGTCACCGTGCCGCTCGGCACCATCACGCAGAACGCTGCCGACCCGGTGGTGCTGCGGTGGGGCATGGCCATTTTCGTGCTCGTTTTCGTAACGCTGTTCGCCACCGGCTGGCGCTACCCGTTCAAGCCGAGCACGATTGCCGCGACGGGCGCCGGCGCGTTGTCCGGCTTTGCCGGCGGGGCAACACAAATGAGCGGACCGCCGGCGATCCTGTACTGGCTCGGCAGCCCCCAGAACGCCGCCACCATTCGCGCCAACCTGCTGGTCTTCCTGATCCTGCTCGGCATGACCTTGCTCGCCAACTACGCGTGGCACGGATTGATGACCGCGAACCCCATCGCCCTCGCGGTGCTCCTGTGGCCGGCCTATATCGTCGCGCTGGCCATCGGCGTGCGCTGGTTTCGCGGCACTTCCGACCAGAGCTATCGTCGCGTCGCCTACGTGATTGTGGCACTGGCGGCATTGACCAGCATGCCGGTGTTCGACCGCTTCCTGCACTGACGACTCCGCATCGCGGACCCGCCCTGTACGCCGCGGTCCGACCGGCTATGCTCCGGGCCCATGCCGGGTCCGAATTCCTCCCGCCGCCGCAAGCGCCGGGCCGTGATCATCGGCGGCTCGATGTCCGGGCTGTTCAGCGCCGCGTTCCTGCGCCAGATCGGCTGGGACGCGGACGTCTATGAACGTTCGCGCGTGGAGCTGGTCGGCCGCGGCGCCGGCATCACCGGACATCCCGAACTGTTCGAGGCGCTGGAAGCGAGCGGCGCCGGCACCGAGCGGCTCGGCATCGAGGTGCCCAGGCGCATCGCCATCGACCGCGAGGGCCGCATCACCGACGAGCGGCCCTTGCGGCAGATCCTCACCTCGTGGGACCGGATGCAGCGCCTGCTGCGCGCCACCATCGACGAACGGCGCTATCATCTCGGCCGCAATTTCGAGCGCGTCGACCAGGACGAGCGCGGCGTGCGCGTGCAGTTCTCCGACGGCGGTGTCGAGCATGCCGACATCCTGATCGGCGGCGACGGTATCCGCTCGAGCGTGCGCGCGCAGCTCGCGCCGGACATACAGCCGGCCTATGCCGGCTATTACATCTGGCGCGGCGCCCCCAACGAGGCCGATCTGGCGCCGGAAACGCTGGCCAGCATCTATCCGCTGTTCACCTTCTACTTCCCGCCGCGCCAGCAGGTGATCACCTATCCCATCGCCGGCTTCGACGACGATCTCACCCCGGGCAAGCGCCGCTTCAATTTCATCTGGTACCGTGTCGCGAACGCTGCGCAGCTGCGCGAGATGAATGTCGACGAAAACGGCGTGCAGCACGAGTATTCGGTTCCGCCGCCGCTGATCCGCAAGGACCTGATCGCCGGCATGCACAGGGACGCACGCGACATCCTGCCGCCTGCCCAGCTCGACGCGCTGATGAAGATCAAACAGCCCTTCATCACCCCGATCTATGACTTCACCGCGCCTTCAATCGTTTTCGGACGGGTGGCCATGGTCGGCGACGCCGCGGCCAACGCCCGGCCGCACATGGGGTTCGGCATGGCCAAGGCGGCAACCGATGCGCAGGCGCTGGCAAGGCAGCTGCGCGACAACGAGGACATCGACAGTGCGCTGAGGGCCTACAACGCCGAACGCCAGCCGATCGGCAACCAGATCGTGCTGCACGGCCGCAGGCTCGGCTGCCATCTCGGTGTCGACCTGAAAACCGAGGATGACCGCCGCATGCACGCGCTGCTGCAAAGCGATAGTGCCATGCTCGACTGGATCGCGGTGCCCAATTTTCTGGATGCGTATAAATGAGCGCGGTTGTCATGCCCCGCGAAAGCGGGGCATCCGGCACGCGCAGACCAGGAGATGCAATCCTCGCGCCCGAGATTAACGGATCATCCGCTTTCGCGGATGATGACTGGTGAAGTCTGAATAGACCCGGGTTCAACCGCGCGTCGTCACGCACTCAGCTTCTGCACCAGCGCGTCGGAGACCTCGAAGTTGGCGTAGACGTTCTGGACGTCGTCGTTGTCGTCGAGCGCGTCCATCAGCTTCAGGACCTTCTCGCCGGCCTCGTCGTCGACGGCGACGGTGTTCTGCGGCTTCCAGGTCAGCGCCGACTTGCGCGGCTCGCCAAATTTCGCTTCCAGCGCCTTGCTCACCTCGGCGAGATCGTCGGGCTGGGTGAAGACCTGATGGCCGTTCTCGTCGGAGACGACGTCCTCGGCGCCGGCTTCGATGGCCGCTTCCAGCATGGCGTCGGCGCTCGCCTTGTCGGCGTCATATTCCACCACGCCGACGTGATCGAACATGAACGACACCGCGCCGGTTTCGGCCAGGTTGCCGCCCGACTTGGAGAAGATCGCGCGCACCTCGCCTGCCGTGCGGTTGCGGTTGTCGGTGAGCGCTTCCACGATCACCGCCACGCCGCCGGGCGCGTAGCCCTCGTAGCGGATCTCGTCATAGTTCTCCGAGTCGCCGCCCTGGCTCTTCCTGATGGCGCGCTCGATGTTGTCCTTCGGCACGTTCTCGGCCCTGGCCGCCAGGACCGCCGCCCGCAGGCGCGGGTTGAAGGCGGGATCGGGCATGCCGAGTTTGGCCGCCACGGTGATTTCGCGGGCGAGCTTGGAGAACAGCTTGGCGCGCGCCTTATCGGCGCGCCCCTTCTTGTGCATGATGTTCTTGAACTGGGAATGACCGGCCATGGCTGGGCGACAACGAAACGAGACGATTTCGGCGGGTATATAGGCCGGGCCGGCGGGAAAATAAACTCCGCGCAAGGCCGCCCTGCCGGGCGCATCCGGAATGGCGGACAGACGCCGGGGCGCCGCAGGCGACGGATCAGACCGGCAGGACGTCAGGCCGCTGCCCGCGCCACGTTCGACAGCGTCGCCTCGATACGCTCGCGCAGCATGGCCACGTTGGAATGGACGCGCGCCTTGTAGCGGGCAACCGCATCGCGGTCGACCATGAAGAACTCGCGTTCCGGATAGCTGCGGCCGAAGATGTCGATCAGCATGCTGCGGAAGTTGCCCGAGAGGAGATGCGGCATCTGGTCGAGCGACTGGTCGGCATAGGCCACCAGTTCGGCCGAGGTCAGCGCACACAGCAGCGGTTGCAGCTGGTTGGAATAGACCTGCTTGTGGCGCTGGATGACCTGGATGGCGCGGTCAAGCGCGCGCTGCGTGCCGATCTCCTCGCTGATCTGCAGAGGTTCGTCGTCGTAGGCTTTGGCCAGCGGAAACTGCTCGATCATCCAGTCACCGAGATAGACGACACTGTCGCGCCCGCGCCCGTACATCATCACGTCGTCCTCGGTGCGCGCGTACCAGGTGTCGAGCCGCTCGACGATGCGCTCGAGTGAAGGCCGCGGAATCAGCTCGCGGAAATAGGTGCCGAAGATTCCGATCGCCGCCTTGCCACGCCCGAGGAGATCAATCACATCATCGCCGATGAGCGGCGGATAGATACTGTTGCCGGTGCCGAGCACAACAAGGTCGTAGGCCTCGCGCGCCTCGTGCAACGTGCGCGGGGTGAGATGCTGCACCTCGGCGCAACTCGGCAGCATCGTATTGATCATGTGATAGCCGAGCCGCTCGCCGAAACCGCCGACATCGTATTCGGAGATGACCGCAATGCTGCACGGAACCACCGGAACGATGCGCTCGCTCGGTGTCAGCCGCATCAGCATCTCGGTGTTGCCGACCGGCGCGGTGCATTCAATGCGGAAGCCGTAGCGATCGAACAGCAGCGCCAGGTCACAAAGGCTGAAGTTGTTGACGTAGCCGAGTGCGTCACGGTCGGGGCCGGAGCCGAGATCGGTCGGGCTGCAGCTCAGCACGACGTCCTGCTTGCAGAAGCGCAGATGGTTGAAGACGCTCTCCACATCGACGGTGCGTTCGAGCGCGCCGAGCATGACGACCACATCGGATTGCGCGGCCGCCTGGGTGGGAAATTCAGCGGTATTGAGATCGCCGGCATCCTGATAGCTGCAGCCCTGCGGCAGCAGCGGCTGCAGGCCGGACTCCGTTCCGGACATATCGAGCACGCGCGCGCCGGAAGGAATGAATTGTGCCGCCAGCGCCGCCCGCGGGTCGGGCGCGACGGCCGGCGCAGGTGCATGTTCGAGTTGAGTCGGAAGTTCGAGGGCGAGATTGACGGTCTGGTTCATGATTCCCTGTGCCGCGGTCACGATGCCGGACCCAGCACAACCGGCGAATCAACGTTATCCACCGAATCATTGCCACAGACTCAGGTCAACCCGGATCGCGCGGCCGTCGATCAGACTCTACTCCCAGAAGCCCGGCCTTGCCTCCTCCAGCACCCCGCCAAGGCGGACCGCGGCCACGCGGGTGGCCAGTCCGCTGGTGTCGTCGGTCTCCACCGCGAGCGCGCAAAGCGTGGCCGGACCGGTCGCCGGCTCGAAGCGCGTGGTCGCGATCTTGCGGAGGAACCTGTTGAGCGGCTCGTCCCTGTTCATGCCGATGACCGAGTCGAAATCGCCGCTCATGCCGACGTCGGAAACGAACGCCGTGCCGCCCGGCAGAATGCGGTGATCGGCGGTCGGCGCATGGGTGTGCGTACCGACGACCGCGCTGACGCGACCGTCGCAGAACCAGCCCATGGACTGCTTCTCGCTGGTCGCCTCGCAATGAATGTCGACCACGATCGCGTCGGCGCCCGAGCCCAGGGGACAGGCGGCAATCTCGCGCTCGACCGCGGCGAACGGATCATCGAGCGCATCCATGAAGATGCGGCCCATTGCGTTGATCACCAGCGCGCGCTTTCCGTTCCTGGTGTCGACCAGCGCAGCACCGCGGCCCGGCGTGCCGGGGGGATAATTGAGCGGGCGTATCAGGCGCGGCGCGCGCTCGATGAAGACCAGCGCCTCGCGCTGATCCCAGGCGTGGTTGCCCAGCGTGATGGCGTCCGCACCGGCATCGACCAGTTCGTTGTAGATCGCCTCCGTGATGCCGAAGCCGCCGGCCGCGTTCTCCCCGTTGATGACGACGAGGTCGAGTTGCCAGCCGGAGATCAGGCCGGACAGCCGCTCCAGCACGGCGCCGCGCCCGCTGCGCCCGACGATGTCCCCGATGAAGAGAATGCGCATTGACGAACTACCTGCGAACGTCGATCACTTCGCGCTCCGTTAGCACGAAGTCGAGCGGTTCGTCGCGGGGCGTCGCCGGCACCCGGCCGGTTTCCTGGGCGGCGAAGGCGACACCGATGGCCGTGACGGCCTTCTTCGCGCGTAGCGCGCGAAGTGTCATGTCGTAGTAGCCGGCGCCGTAGCCGATGCGATGGCCGGCGCGGTCGAAGGCGGCCAGCGGCACGATGACAATATCCGGCGCAACTTCGGGCGCGTCCGGCTTCGGCTCGCGAATGCCCCATTGCCCGCGCGCCAGTTCATCGCCGAACGTATACGCGCGCAGGATCAGCGGCTTGCCCCGTCCGGCAATGGCCGGGAGCGCCAGTTGCGCACCAGCCTCGCCGATCTTGCGCATGAGCGGCACCGGGCTGATTTCGGATTTCAGCGGCATGAAGCCGGACACGATCATGCCGGGCGTTACGCGAACCGGGAATGCGTGCGCTGCTATCGCGTCCGCCGCCGCGGTCCGCTCCTCCGGCGGCAGGGCATCGCGCCTTGCCAGCGCCACAGCCCGCAGTTCAGGTTTTGAGGCAGCGGTCTCGATCATCGGATGAGTGCGGAGCCGCGATGGCCGTTGGAGAGCTCGATCCCGGGTTCCCTACGAAAGTAGGTGGGCGCCATATGTCCGAGCCCACGAGCCCGGTCAGGGACAGCTCCCTTGAGGATCGATAAGGCCCCGAGAGTTTTGTCTCCTGACGCACCCCGCAGCCCCGCTGGCGGAATGTAGTGCGGAACGATGCCCGCCGCTACGGTGCGCCATGCTAATCCTTAAGGCCGGTGCCGGTATCAACCACCATCATGGTCGCGGTCATCAGGGCAATCTGCTTGGACTTGCCGCCTTCTTCCGCGAACACCTCGCCGAGGCATACGATCAATTGCCTTCCGGCCCGCACCACCCGGCCCCTCGCCCGCAGCCGGTCGCCCTTGGCGGGCGGCCGGAGATTTTGCTTGAAATCGGTGGTCAGCACCGCGGCGGTTTACGGCATCCTGGTCAGCGCAGCGTAGCCACACGCGGTGTCGGCGATCGTGGTCACCGCGCCGGCATGTATGAATCCGTGCTGCTGCGTAAGCGCCGGTGAATATGGCAGCACGATCTCGACCTCGCCGTCATGCACCGCGTCGAGCGTGGCGCCGATCGTCCCCATGAAAAGCTGGCGGCCGAAACTGCCGCGCACACGCTGTTCAACGGCGTCCGGAATACCCAACGGCCAGCCTACCCGATCGCCACGCCGTTGCCGTTGCCGACCGTCTGGTTCAGCCTGCGGGTGATGCCCTCGATGCGTTCGGCCGCGGAGTTGAACGCACCGACCACCGCGGCTGAGGCGGCCTTGGCACGGTCGGAGGCAACCACGCGCGCATCCTGCAGGGCGGCAATCTCTTCCTCCAGCACCCGGACACGGCGCCGCATGTCGTCAAGTTCGTCGGCGACCGTCAGCGCCGCCATCACAGTGAGCCGGGTGTCGCCGATCTCGCCGAACTTGCGGCGCAGGTCGATGATGCGTTCATCGATGTCCTTGGCGAGGTACTGAAGATGCTCCTCCTGCCCGTCCTCGCAGGCAAGGCGGAACTGGCGGCCGGCTATGACGGCGGTGACCTGAGCCATGTCTATGTCCGTTTGCGCGTGTTCATATCCGGGAGCCGGTGCCCGGTTCCGCGGATCATCGGCCTTCGTTCACTCATGCGCGTCCAGCACCGACTGGACGGAGGCGATTGCACTGTCGAGACGCTCGGCGATTTCGCGGTTGGACGTTTCCAGTTGCCGCGAACGCGCGGTTTCGCCGTCGAGCGCGGAGGCGAGCCGCGCCCGGTCGACGCCGAGCGCATGCACCTGCGCGGCCAACGCCTGTTCGTCGCGGTCGGCCTCCTGGCGCCGGTTGACCGCCGCATCGAGCGCGTCAAGCGCCAGCGCCAGACGCTTCACCGCGGCATCGATCGCATTTTCGTCGGTCATGCTCCTGATCCGCGCCGGTTTCGTCGGAAAATCTTGCGCTGGCAGCAGCTTAGAACGGGAAATTTACGTGGCGCTCGACCGCGGCGTCAACGCTCGCGGAAAGATATGCCCCGTTGTTTTCGTATGCCTGTGCATGGCAACTGCGGCGACCCGCACTCACATTGACTCCGGGCCGCCACATGCTATCCAGCCCCGCAAACCGGGCATTTTTCGCATGAACGCAACAGCTTCGCCGATGACCGCCGTGGCGTCCTCCGATCGCCACGCGCCGGCGGATGCCGGCGCGACGCATGACGCCATGGCCAACGCCATCCGCGCGCTCGCCATGGACGCCGTCGAACAGGCCAAGTCCGGTCACCCCGGCATGCCCATGGGCACGGCGGACATCGCCACCGTGCTGTTCACCCGCTTTCTCAAATTCGATCCCGCCGATCCGGCTTGGCCCGACCGCGACCGATTCGTGCTCTCCGCCGGCCACGGCTCCATGCTGATCTATGCCCTGCTCTATCTCACCGGCTATACCTCGGTGACGCTGGACGAGATCAGGCGCTTCCGCCAGCTCGGGTCGAAGACACCGGGCCATCCGGAAAACTTCATAACCTCCGGCGTCGAGACCACCACCGGACCGCTCGGCCAGGGGCTGGCCAATGCGGTCGGCATGGCCATTGCCGAGAGACACATGGCGGCCGTGTTCGGCGACAACGTTGTCGATCACAAGACCTATGTCATCGCCAGTGACGGCGACCTGATGGAGGGCATCAGCCACGAGGCCATCGCTCTTGCCGGCCATCTCGGACTCAGCAAACTGATCGTGCTGTTCGATGACAACGGCATTTCCATCGACGGCGCGGTGTCACTCTCCGACAGCACCGACCAGGTCAAGCGCTTCGAGGCCTGCGGCTGGAACGCAAGCCGCGTCGACGGCCACGATCCGGCGGCGATTGCCGCCGCGCTTGAAAAAGCGCAGCACTCGGACAAGCCGGTCCTGATCGCCTGCAAGACCAGGATCGGTTACGGCGCGCCGACCAAGCAGGGCAAGGCGTCGTCGCACGGCTCGCCGCTCGGCGCCGACGAGATCAAGGGCGCGCGCGATGCCCTGTCCTGGGAACACGCGCCGTTCGACGTGCCGCATCACGTTCTCGACGCATGGCGCGCTGCCGGCCAGCGCTCGAAGGCCGCCCATGCGGACTGGAACAAGCGGCTGGCCGGGCTCGATGCCGGCCGGCGCGCCGAATTCGAGCGCCGCATGACGGGCGAACTGCCGGCGCATGCGCTCGCCGACGCGGTGCGCACGGTGAAGGAAAGTCTCGCGGCCACGCCAAAGGATATTGCCACCCGTTCGTCGTCGGAGCTCGCGCTGGAGGCGCTGGTGCCGGCTTTGCCGGAAATGATCGGCGGCTCGGCCGACCTGACCGGCTCCAACAACACGCGCATCAAGTCGATGCAGGCGATGTCGGCGTCGGATTACGCCGGCCGCTTCATCCATTATGGCGTGCGCGAGCACGGCATGGCGGCGGCGATGAACGGGATGGCGCTGCACGGCGGCATCATTCCCTATTCGGGCACGTTCCTGGTGTTCTCCGACTACTGCAGGCCGGCCATCCGCCTTGCGGCGCTGATGGGCGAGCGGGTGATCCATGTGATGACCCATGACTCCATCGGCCTCGGCGAGGACGGGCCGACGCATCAGCCGGTCGAACACCTGGCGGCGCTGCGCGCGATCCCGAACCTGCTCGTGTTCCGCCCGGCCGACGCGGTCGAGACCGTCGAGTGCTGGGAGCTGGCCTTGCGCAACAAGGACCGCCCCAGCGTGCTGGCGCTGACCCGGCAGGGACTGCCGCAGCTGCGCCGCGAATTCGACGCGTACAATCGCTGCGCCGGCGGCGCCTACGAGATCGCCGCCGCCGATGGAAACGCCGAGGTATCGATCTTCGCCACCGGTTCGGAGGTCGCCATCGCCGTCGAGGCACAGAAGCTGCTGGCCGCCAGGGGCGTAGCGGCACGCGTGGTCTCGGTCCCCAGTTTCGAACTGCTGGCAGAGGCGCCCGAAGCCGCACGCCACGCCGTGATCGGCACCGCCAGGGTCAGGGTTGGCGTGGAGGCCGCGGTGCGCCAGGGCTGGGACGCCCTCATCGGCACCGACGGCGCATTCGTCGGCATGTCATCCTTTGGTGCCAGCGCCCCCTACAAGGACCTTTACAGGCATTTTGGCGTTACCCCGCAGGCGGTCGCCGATGCGGCATTACGCAAGCTTGGGAAGGCCTGACGAGCCTCTATATAAAGCGTGGCCGCCGCTCGGCGGGACCATGACCCAAAGCAGTATCCGGGAGCGACAGACATGACAGTCCGCGTTGCGATCAACGGGTTCGGCCGTATCGGCCGCAACATCCTGCGCGCCATCGCCGAGTCGGGGCGCAAGGACATCGAGGTGATCGCCGCCAACGACCTTGGGCCGGTCGAGACCAACGCCCATCTCCTCCGCTACGACAGCGTGCACGGACGCTTTCCCGGCGAGGTCATCGTCAAGGGTGATACCATCAACGTCGGCAACGGACCGATCAAGATCACCGCCGAACGCGACCCCGGCAAACTGCCGTGGAAGGAGCTCGGCGTCGACGTCGCACTTGAATGCACCGGCATCTTTACGTCCAAGGACAAGGCCTCCGCGCATCTGACCGCGGGCGCCAGGCGCGTCCTGATCTCGGCACCTGCCGACGGGGCGGACGCCACGATCGTTTTCGGCGTCAATCATGAGTCGCTGACCAGGGACAACAAGGTCGTCTCCAACGGCTCCTGCACGACGAACTGCCTCGCGCCCGTTGCCAAGGTTCTGAACGACACGGTGGGTATCGAGACCGGCTTCATGACAACGATCCACGCCTACACCGGCGACCAGCCGACACTCGACACCATGCACAAGGATCTCTATCGCGCGCGCGCCGCCGCCATGTCGATGATTCCGACCTCGACCGGTGCCGCCAGGGCGATCGGTCTGGTGCTGCCCGAGCTCAAGGGCAAGCTGGACGGCGTGGCGATCCGCGTGCCGACGCCGAACGTGTCGGCGATCGACCTGAAGATCGTGGCGAAGAAGGAGACCTCGAAGGAGGAGATCAACGCGGCGATGAAGCGCGCGGCCGAGCAGCAGCTCAAGGGCATCCTCGCCTACACCAGCGATGCCAACGTTTCCATCGACTTCAACCACGACCCGCATTCGTCCACGTTTCACATGGACCAGACCAAGGTGATCAACGGCACGCTGGTGCGCGTGTTGTCGTGGTACGACAACGAATGGGGCTTCTCCAACCGCATGGCCGACACCGCCGTCGCGATGGGCAAGCTGGACTAACGGCCGAACGCAACGGGCCGCAGATGACGTCGTTCAGAACGCTGGACCATGTCGAAGTAAAGGGAAAACGCGTCCTGCTGCGCGTCGACCTCAACGTGCCGGTGGAGAACGGCGTGGTCACCGACGCCACCCGCATCGAGCGCGCCGCACCCGCCATCACCGAAATCGCGGACAAGGGCGCCAAGGTGATCCTGCTCTCCCATTTCGGCCGGCCGAAGGGCAAGCGTGATCCGAAGTACACGCTCAAGCCAGTCGCCGCCGAGGTGGCGCATGTGATCAAGCGGCCGGTGAAGTTCGTCGACGACTGCATTGGCGAGACGGCGGAACGTGCCGTCGCCGCGATGAAGCCGGTCACCACCGGGACGATTCCCTCGTCGAGAAGCG
>CAZUDR010000060.1:0-12080 GCA_964618715.1 uncultured Undibacter sp.
CGCCGACACCAAGGCCAGGGAGGCGACGGACATGGGCAAGCAGAACGGCTATCCGCTCTACTTCACGACCGAGCCCGAAGAATAATGCGGCGTCGTCAGACGTCGATCGAGTGAACGGCGCGGCGGGCGACGATCCAGTTGTAGACTGTCCCGAAAACCAGCGCGATCAGCCAGCCTGCGACGATGCTCCAGAACAGCCCCTCGACCCACAGCCGGGCGGACCCGACGGGTGCATCCGAGAACAGGGCCACCCAGCCGTGTGCGACGCGCATCGGCAGAAACAACGCGGCGAGCAGGCAAATCACGAACAGCACCACGAGAGCGGCCGAAAAGCCCCAGCCGAGGCCGCTGAGGCTAAGGCGCGCTGGCGCCTGAGCAGTCGCCATGATGGCCTCCATCGGTAGGCCCCCATGCAATCCCTAAACCGGCGGCGCTGCCTTGATTTGGGTCAACGGGCAGAAAACGGCGCCCGGATCATTCGACTTTTCATCTTAATGTCTGCACTTGGGTAGTTCGGCGTAAAGACGGGAGCGGCGATAATCACCGCATCGTTGCATTTCGGTGAGTCCCATGAAGGACTGGTATCTGCCATTGGCACCCGTCGCGGCGATCGGCTACTTCCTGCTGTTTCCGGAGCACTTCTACACTCTGGTGACGTGGGGCAGCCACTTCGTACGTTGAGCTGCGGCGGCGGTGTCGCTGACGTGAAGGACCTCGCGCCGGTGGGGCGACGAGAGCCGCAGTGCGATGCTTGCGGCCACCCCCCCGTCGTTTGTGCAGGGTCGCGGTATCCTTGTTGCCGGGCATGAGCCGCAATCATCCTGACGCGCGCCATCGCGCGGCGCGCCGGGCGCGCGGCAGGTCTGCGGACGCGGGAGTTGGCGGCTACTTCTCGTTCTTGGCCTTGCGCCGCAGGTCGGCAGAATGGGCCCGCTTGTAGGTCTGGATATCCTTGAAGCGGCCCTTCTTGTCGCGCACCGCATAGAGTTTGGTGCCTTTCGAGCTGCGATGCGTCGTCCGTTTCGCCATGAACCTGTCCTCCGCTGGTGACGTTACGAAGACCTGAAACACAAGACCTGCGTCCGGCTCGCCGTTCCAGCCAGGAGAGGGGCGCATCGGGCGTCGGGCTCTCTTCAAACTATAATCCGAAACCTTGACCGCTGCGCAACCGGCTCGCCGGGGCGGTGCCTGTCCCGCGCCCTCGTCCGGATTCAGATTCTGTTAACCGGACTGCTTAAACGGGCAGAAAGCCTGTCGCCCATAAAAACGGCATCGTTATCGTTGGGGCGGCCTGTCGAGGGGATGCCATGCAGGAAACTGGTTCGAGCAACAGCCATCCGTCGGGGACGTATGTCGTTGAGGTGGGCGGGAAGGTTGAGGCGGCCGCCATGACCTTCACGGCGGCCCTGAAAGCCGGCTTCGAGATCAGGAACAGGAATTCAGGCGTTCCGGTCAAAGTCTGCGACGCAGCAGAGCGGAGCTAGACGGCCCGCCTTGAGAGACCGGGCACAGGGCCGTCCGCATACCCAGGCGTGATCGGTGAAAAAGGCGGCCAGAGGGCCGCCTATTTCAGTTGTATCGGCCGGCGCCGGTGTACTGCCAGGCGCGCGCCGTCTTTACGAAGCACCTTATTTGACGGCAGCCGCACCGGCGCTGGAGGCTTCGTGATCCTGCAGCGCGGCCGCGCCGCTGGAGCCGATCGCGCCGATCAGTTTTCCGTCAACGATGATCGGGACTCCTCCCGCCGACGGGACGGCTCCGCGCAGGGCCATGACATACGTATCTCCTTTCGCCAGCCGGTCCATGAAGACCTGCGACGGCCGGCGGAAAAGCGCCGATGTCCTTGCCTTGTCAATGGCAATGTCGATTGACGCATTGGGCGCAAGATCGGCCTTCTGGAAGTAGACCAGATTGCCGTAGGGCCCGACCACGGCAATGGTCAGGTTCCAGCGGTTCTTTTCTGCCTCCGCAGCCGCGGCGGCAGCGGCCGCTTTCGCCTGATCCAGCGAAATCGGGGCGCCATATGCCGGCGGAGCGGGGCGCTGGCTCGTGGCCTGCTGGGCATGTCCCTCGGTTCCGGCCAACAGTGCGGCAGCGATCAAGGTCACCTGGGTCAGCTTTTGCATGTTCGATTCCTCCTGGCTCTCGGGGTGGTCCGCCGAGAGATAGGGCCCGGACGCCGGATCGGGGAAGAACACAAACCGGAACAAAGCGGAATCCCGTAGTCGCCGCCGAAATCTAGTCCGGCAACCCTGCCGCGCGGAATCCCTGAATGAAGTGGTCGAAATCCTCGTCGCGTCTGAACGGCGCAAGAAGCCGCGGCGTTCGGGATATGGAAAAGCGCGGGTCCAGGCGCAGCACGTGCTCGCCTTCCGAGCGGGCTTCATGGAGCCTTCCCAGACGTGCGTAGGCGTTCGCCAGAAAAAGGTGTCCCGGCCGAAAGTTCGGCGCGCGATTGATTGCCTCGAGGAGGGGAGGGACGGCCTCCGCATACCGCCCTGCAACGATGTAGGCATGCCCGAGAAATGAAAGGGCGTGGACCGGATAGAACGGATCCCGACGCATCTGGAGATTCAGGATGCTGATTGCCTGCAGGGGCTGGCCGGAAAAGGTCAGGGTGGCTCCGTGGCGCCAATGAATGTAGTTCGGGTTCAGCGCGCAAGCGCGCTCGAATTCCGCCATCGCAGCATCATGCTGACGCTTGTGCAGGAGAACATGTCCGAGTTCTCCATGGCCCTGCGGCAGGCTCGGATCGAGTCGTACGGCGTTCTGGGCGGCTGCATGTGCGCGCTCCAGGGCGGCGGGGTTGAGCAGGTCCGAGTCGAGCGGATGCACCCACGTGGTCATGTGGGTGGCGGCGAGCAGGGCGTGCGCCCGCGCATAGGTCGGGTCGAGCGTAAGGGCGCGCTCCAATAACCGTCGTGTCTCGTAGATCTTTTCGGCATCGGTAAAATTCGGGAACGACGAGAACAGGTCGGCGGCGCGCAGATAGCAGTCGTAAGCCTCCCAGGACTCGGGCGGCTTGTTGAGCACGCGCGCCGGTTCCGCCTTCTTGACGTGCGCCACCAGGACCGAAGCAATGGTCTGGGCGATGTCGTCCTGGACAAGGAAAACATCCTTCAGCGCGCGATCGTAGCGTTCCGCCCAGAGATGGGTTCCTGTCTCCGCGTCTATCAGCTGCGCGGTGACACGAATCCGCTTGTTGGCGCAGCGCACGCTTCCTTCCACCACGTAGTGGGCACCGAGATCCTTCCCCGCCTCCCGCACATCGATCGCCCGACCCCTGAACCGGAACGTCGAGTTGCGGGCAATCACGAACAGTTCGGAAAAGCGGGACAGTTCGGTGATGATGTCTTCGACGATCCCGTCCACCAGATAGTCCTGATCGGGGGTTTTGCTGAGATTCAGGAACGGCAGGACTGCGATGGAAGCTCTGTCCCCGTCCCGCCGGGCCGGGCGACCGGCTGCCTCGCTCGCGGGGTCATCCAGCGGCTTCGACAGGTCGATCTGCAGCGAGGCGCAGATCTCGTAGAGCGTCGAATCCTTGACGGGCCGACCATTCAGCACATTTCTGATGGTTCGCTCATCGTAGGACGAGATGTCGCCCAGCTTTGCCTGCGTCAGGCCGCGCTTCGCCATCTCGAGCCGTATCTGCCGGGCAACAAGGCCGCGATCCCTGTCTGCAAGCAGACTCGCGCGGTGCTTTCGGCCTGGCGAGTCCCGCATCTCCCGCGCCATCCTCATTTTCCGGCATCGCCATATAATACGTGAATCCGTGGCACAGCCGAAAGGTTACAACTGCATCTTAATTGCCGTTTTCCGGCCTTGAGCGGGACGCCAGGTCGAACATACTCCGTGAGCAGATGGTCACTGTGTGCGAGCGCGCAGGGGGAACGATCACCATGATATCCGGTCGATTAAACCCGCTCATTCTGTTCTGCGTCCTTCTTGTGTGCCTGCAGTGGACGCCTTCGGCGCGCGCGCAGGACTATCCGTCGCAGCCCATTACGATCATCGTTCCGTTGCCGCCCGGCGGGACCCTCGACCCGATTACCCGGTTGATCGCCGACAGGTTGAGCGACCGGCTGGGGCAGCCGGTTGTGATTGCGAACCGCCCGGGAGCGAGCACCATGGTCGGGACGACGGCCGCGGCCAGATCCGCACCGGACGGCTATACTTTGCTGATGGGAGGGACGGCGGCGCTCGCGGTCAACGCGTCGATATTCAGGAAGCTCCCCTACGATCCCCGGAAAGATTTTGATCCCGTCGCACTCATTCTTCAGGTGCCGTTCATCCTGGTGGTCAACCCGTCCCTGCCGGCAAGGTCGCTGGCCGATTTCGTCAGGCTGGCGAAGGAGAAGCCGGATCACTTCCACTATGCATCGTCCGGACGGGGGACCCAGCCGTATCTGGCCATGGAGCTTCTGAAGACCGCGACCGGCATCAGGATGGTTCACGTCCCCTACAAGGGCGCAATGAAGGGGCTCATCGATGTCGTTGGCGGACACGTCCAGTTGATGTTCGCCGATCCCGGATCGGCGTTGCCGCAGATCAGGGCCGGTCAGGTGCGCGCCCTTGGTGTTTCTTCGGCCACACGGCTGACGTCCGCGCCGGACGTTCCGACCATCGCCGAACTCGGCTTTCCCGGTTTTGAGGCGGTGGTGTGGATCCTGGTGGTCGCCCCGGCCGGCACACCGCCGGACATCGTGCAGACGCTGAACGCCGAGCTGAAGGAAATCATCGCGCTGCCGGAGGTGCGGCAGAAAATCGTCGAGTTTGGCGTGGTGCCCGTCGACAGTCCGCGTCCGCAGGACCTGCCCCGGTTTCTCGAGGCAGAAATTGTAAAATGGCGTGGCGTCGTCGAGAAGGTAGGTCTTGCAGGTTCGCGATGACGGTCGCTATTTGACCGCACAGATGACCATGGACTGCCCGGCATAGGGTTCGGTGCTCGAATAGGTGATGCGGGAAAAACCGCACTGCAACAGCAACTCTTCAACGTCCCTGTTCGACCACCGGTGCAGCATCGGCTTGAGCTTCAACCGGTTGATTTCGTGAACGTGATGGAAATCCGCTTCCAGTCCGTCGTACTGGCCGCTGTCTTTCAGCTCCTGCTCAAAGCGCGAGAACAGAACGTCAAGGTCTGAATCGCGCCTCGGTCCGCTCAGTCGCAGCTCGCCGCCGGCCTTCAGCACGCGCACGGTCTCTTTCAGGCAGGCTTCCGCGTCCTGCACGGCGTAAAGGACGTTGTTCATGATCGCGTAATCGAAGAACCCGTCCTCAAGTCCGAACAGGGACGTGATGTCCTGCTTGAAGGCAATCACGCCGCCGCCTTCCGCGTCCGACCTGAGAAACCGTTTGCATTTCGCCCGCAGCATTTCCAGCATGGTGCGGTTGTTCTCGGCCGCGAAAACGACACGGTCGCGCCCGGACATGATCAACTGCAGCGTCACATTTCCCGTGCCGGCACCGAGGTCGAGCACGCGCGCCTGTTGCGGAATGGCGGCCACCCCGTCGTAGCCGCCGATCAGGCGGTGGATCAGTTCCGGATAGCTTTTCGTCGCGTTCAGCAGGCGGTCATACGACATCGCGTAGTCGGACCACATGAGATCCAGCGACAGCACCCGGATGATGTCCTGCTGGAATGCAACCTGCTGAGTGGGATCATCAAACCGCGGATCGAGCGTGACCAGCCACGCCATGCAGGCGCCATGGTCGTCCGGGATCTGGTAGGCGCGCTTGGTCGCTGTCAGCTTTCCGTAGCGGATGCTTGTGTATTCGATATCCTCGATGTCGATCAGCGGCAGCTGATTGGCGCCGCTGAACGTTTTGGCGCCGTGATCGAGCACCTCCTCGTAGTTGTCCAGAAAGTACGTCCACTCGAGCACGCCGCGCCCCTTGCGTCCCTCCATCGTGCGGTCGAAGGCGATGGTGAAGGCGTCGTTCCAGTCGATGATCCGGTAGGCATTGTCGAGCAGATACATCGGCACAGTCGGATAGGCCGACGGCCGGACCAGCAGCTCGTCGGCGTTGCTCGGAATGATGGCGCTGAAGCGCGGGGCGTCCTGGCCCGGCAAGGCATGCTGTTTGATGTACTGTTCGGCGTACTCTTCCCGCTGTTCCAGAATGTCCGCATCGAGTGAGCGCGGCTCGATCTTCGCAACCTCGAGCGTTTCCTGGGTGTACTGGGCGAGTTCGATCTCGAGCTTGCCGGTGCGGACGTCCGCGCTGAATCCCTTGAATTTCTGTCCCGTCGCAACCGAATAAAGCAGGACCGATACCACAAGGATCAGAATGAAGAGGACGATGGTCTGTGTGGCGTCTGTTGGTGTAGGGGCATCGGAGATCGTCTGCTTCAACATGGGCGCGACGACCGCGGCCACGAGCAGAAACAAAATGACTCCCAGAAGGATGACAATCCAGCGTTGGTTCAATTGATGGCCCCGGGGGATGAGAGGGGCCTTTCCATGACCAGCGACGGAATCGGGATGTTGGTGAACCGCTCGGACGTCAGGCCGGGAATGGCCTTGAAGCCGCACAGTTCGTAGAGCGGCACCAGTTCCATGCGGCAGGCGAGAAACAGCCACGAATAGGCTTTCGATTGCGCAATGCCGATCGCGTGGTCGACCAGGGCCTCGGACAATGACTGTCCGCGGTAGTCGGGATGCACGACGACGCGGCCGACTTCCGCAATCCGCAGGCGCGCCTGCAGCAGTTTCCGGTAGTAGCTCCGGAAACCGGGAAACTCGGGCAGGATGTCGAACGGCTCGGTCGGCGCGTGGGGGAACTTGAAGAGCTTGATCAGGACAGGATCATTCGCCTGCACGAGCAGCTCGCCGATCCGCGACACGTAGGGCTCTTCCTCCGCTCCGTGGCTTTTCACCAGCCTGACGCATCCGACGACCTTCCCGTTCGGCGCGACGGCGCAGATCGGCAGAGCCGTGCGGTCCCAGAAATCGACTTCCCATTTCACGTTGGCCGCCTCGCACTCGCGACGGAGGAAGCCCTGCTGCTTCCACACCCCGTAGCGGAGGGCGAAATAGTCGGCGAGCTCGGATTCGGTCTGCGGCGGCCGGATCTGGTATTTCTTGCGCAGCGCCATGCGGATCAGCGTCTTGCGCAGAACCGGCCTCACGTCGCGGCAATAGACCGCGCCGGCGACATGGGGGACCTCCTGCGGACCGGCTATATCGACGCAGTCGGGGTCGGAGTCGCTGGCGATGATGGGCTCGCCGGTGGCCTGCGCGATCTCCCGGCATTCATGGATGTAATCGGGACCGAAACCGAACGTGACGACGAGCCGCTCGTGCGGGCGTTCGGCGCGCCAGGCGAGCGCAACGTCGGTTGAATTGATCGGCGTGAAGGAGGGCGTTCCGATCTTTCCGAACAGCGTTCCGTTGTCCCTGGCCCACTCACGGATGCGGAGCAGCCACAAACGGTCGTTCGGACGATTGAATACGACGCCAATCTCGGTGCTCATTGCTGAGCTGATGAGGAAGGACCGCGCTCCGGATGATTGACCGGTCACTCGGCAGCCTTCCCTCACTCCCAAAACTACATAATTGCAGCGTCTTCGAGTACCACAAAAGATTGCATCCGCAGCCCCGGCAGTGTCAACAGGATGGCGGGAATGGGGCGGAAATTGCCGTGAACAGAAAAGGTATTCCGGTACATTCAACCGGACAGCGGGAGGTTCGCTTGCAGAAAGTCCTTATCACCGCCGGCGCATCCGGCATCGGCCGCGAATTCGCCCGCGCCTTCACGGCCGGCGGCGCCACGGTGTTCGTCTGCGACATCGACGACAGGGCGCTCGCCGACGCGGCGAAGGAGATGCCGGACCTGATCACCGCGCGCTGCGACATGGGTCAGCGTGCCGGGATCGAGCGCATGGTGCCGGCGGCGGTTCAGGCCCTCGGCGGGCTCGACGTGCTGATCAACAATGCCGGCATCGCCGGGCTCACGCTGCCGGTCGACCGCTATCCGTCGGACGACTGGGACAGGGTGGTGGCGGTCAATCTCACCGCCATGTTCGACGTCTGCCGGCTCGCCATCACGCATCTGAAGGAATCGAAGGCCGGCTGCATTATCAACATGACGTCGATCGCCGGACGGGGCGGCTTTGCCAACCGCAGTCCCTATGCGGCGACCAAATGGGGCGTGATCGGGCTGACCAAGACGCTGGCCATGGAGCTGGGCGAATGGGGCATCCGCGCCAACGCGATCGCGCCCGGCGCGGTCGCCGGCGAGCGCATCGAGCGGGTGTTTGCCGGCCGCGCGCAGATCAGCGGACGCTCGCTCGACGAGGTGAGGGCGGAGTCCCTGGCCAGCCAGTCGATCAAGGCCATGGTCGATCCCGCCGATATCGCGGCGCTTGCCGTATTTCTCGCCTCCGATGCGGCGAAGGCGATCTCCGGCCAGGTGATCCCGATCGACAATGACCGCCAGCGGGTGTGAGGCTTATTGACGGCCGTCGCCCATATCACCGCCTTCACCCATCGCGGCCGCGTGCGCGCGCAGAACGAGGATACCATCGTCGTCGGCGACTGGCTGTCGCCGCCCGGCATGGCGGAGCCGCGCATCGTCAGCCACACGCTGTCGGCGCCGCTGGTCTGCGCGGTCGCCGACGGGATCGGCGGCCACCCTGCAGGCGAGGTGGCGAGCCGGCAGGCGGTGCAGCAGCTCTCCGCGGCTGCCAGCCACCTGGCGAGCGCGCAGGCTGTCGCGCAGACGCTGGGCCGCATCAACGACGGCCTCTATCGGGCGATGGCGGACGACCCGGCCTGCGCCGGCATGGGCACGACGATCGTCGGCCTGGTGCTGGGGACGCGCGCCATCCGCTTCAACATCGGCGACAGCCGGCTCTACCGCGTCGACGCCGGCGATCTCGCGCAGCTGAGCATCGACGACACGCCGCCCGGCCCGCGCAGCGGCCTGATCACGCAGACGCTTGGCGGTGCACTGCCGCCCGCGCCGGTGCGGCCTCACATCGGCGAGGCGCCGCTGGCAGTGCCGGCGCGCTATCTTCTCTGCAGCGACGGCCTCACCGACATGCTCGACGACGGCGACATCGCCGACTGCCTCGCCCTCGGCGATGCCGATGCGGTCGCGCAGCTGTTCGATCTGGCCATGCAGGCGGGCGGCGCCGACAACGTGTCGATCGTGGTGGTGCGTGTCGACGGTGGGGATGCCTGACGGAGGCTGACGCGATCTGCGGCTTTGGGGTCGCTACGCCGCCGCTCAGCCGGGGGCGACGACCAGCACGACGCGGTTGTCCTCGCCGGCGGTGACGACGAGGGCGCCGTTGCGGTCGATCAGGTAGTTCATGCCCTTGAGCTGCGGCACGATTCCCCCGGCGACCTCCGCCGGCAGCGGCTTCAGGTCGTCGGCCGGCACGGTGTCGCCCGCCTTGTACTGCGCCGGTTCGCCGGCCGGCGTCAGGCTGAAATGCGAGCGCAGGCCGGCGAGATCATCCGGCGTCAGCACGATCACGGCAGGGGACGTCGGCGGCGCCTTCGCCAGGGCGGCTTCCTCGATGCGGGTGAGCGTCTCCCCGGTTTTCGACTGCTCCTGCAGCAGCCCGACGATTCCCGAGGTCGCGCCGCCGATCACGACGTTGGCCCGGTCGGTGCGCGCCTTCAGATCGTTGATCGACGCCTGCACGGCGCGGACCTTGCCGTCGAGCACCCGGGCCTGCTGATGAAGCGCATAGCCGATGCCGGCGACGAGGATGATGAGGATGGCGCTGGCGCCGAGCACGAGCGAGGCGATGCGGCTGCCCGCGGCATCCGTCCGGTCCTGCGCGGCACGGCTGGTCTCGCGCTGAGTCTGCGGGTCGCTCACGAGGGGCCCCTCTGGCAGGCGTCACGCGGTCCCGGCCGGCGCGGCGCCGGTGGCGAATCTACTCCCTGGCGCGGCGAAACGACAGGCCGTCGATCGTCCCGCCGCCGGCCGCGCCGGTCCGGTTTGCACGAGCCCGCCGGCAGACGGTTGCGGGGGCCGTTCGATGCGCTCGCCCGTCTATAGGCCCTAGGTCCAACTCGAACCGGCCGGTTCCGTACGGCAGACTCGCCGGCTACAGCGGATGCCCGCGGGCATCCCGGCAGGGGGCCGGATGCAGTAATCAATCAGCAACAAGGGCCGGTTGCGGCATGACGGTTTCCGCCCGCATCCGGCACGCATACGCGCGAGCCGGCGATCGGGCACGCGTCAACGGTCCGGTCGTTGATTTCGAACATGGCGCAAGGGAGTGCACATCATGACATCGTCTTTCCGAATTGGCCTGGCGGCGGCCTGCGCCGTGCTGGCGCTGCCGCACATCGCGGCAGCCCAGACGCCGATCCCGCCGTCGCTCACCACGCCGGACAAGGTTCAGACCCGCATTGGCACGCTCGAGTTCAGGGACGGCGCGCCAACCGCCGCGACCGCAGAGAAGGTATCCGACACGCTGGCGTTCACGGCCGCGCTGAACGCGTACAACAACAGTTTCCGCGGCGCCTCCGCCTACGCAATTCTCAAGGGCCTCCGGAGCGTCGGCGCTGCATATGGCGATGTGGTCATCTTCTCCAGACTGATGGACTCCAGCTCGCTGTTCCTGACGGCGAACGCCGACACGGTCTACTACATGTCGGTCGTGGACCTGACCAAAGGCCCGATGGTCATCGAGCAGCCGCCGCAGGGGCTCGGCACCATCAATGACATGTGGTTTTCCTGGGTCATCGATATCGGGCGCCCCGGGCCGGACCGCGGCCTCGGCGGCAAGTACCTGATCGTGCCGCCGGGCTATGACGGATCGTTGCCCGAGGGCGGGTATTTCATCGCGCATTCGAAGACCAATTACGTCCTTTATGCCGCGCGGTCGTTCCTGGTGGACAACGATCCGAAGCCGGCCGTCGAAAACATCAAGGCCCACATAAAAATCTACCCTTATGTGCCGGGAAGCTGGGGCACCAGCATCGCCGAGGCGCTGACGGGCAAGGTAAGACTCGCCGGCGAGCCAAGGATGCCCGCGATGAAGTTCATCGAGGCCAGCGGCAAGTCGTTCAACACGATCCCGCCGAGCGACTACACGTTCTTCGAGATGATCAACGACAACATCCAGCAGGAACCGGCGACCAGCTACGACGTCGAACTGGCCGGGCAGCTGGCCGCCATCGGAATCGTGAAGGGAAAGAAGTTCGAGCCGGATGCCCGCATGCGCAGGATCCTCACCGATGCGGCGGCGGTCGGCAATGCGGCCGGACGGGTGCTGAACTGGCGCTACAGCGTGGCGCATCCGGACTGGGCCTACTATCCCGGCTCCCAGTGGGGCAACATGCTATTTCAGGGCGGCGCGTTCTTCGAGACGCCGCCGCCCCTGTTTGAAAAGGGCATGTTCAAACCGCTGCCGCCGACCGGCGCGCGCACGCTCGATTCGCGCACCGCGTTCTACTACGCCTACACGCTCGACTCGCCGGGCATGATCATGCGCATCCCGGACGTCGGGTCGCAGTACCTGATGGGCTTCCTCGACCCGGCCGGCAACCCGTTCGACGGCGCCAAGACTTACAAGGTCACGCTGCCCAAGGACATTCCGGCCGGCAAGTTCTGGTCGTTCACGCTCTACGACAACCAGACCCGCTCGATGCTGCAGACGCCGCAGAAATTCCCCCGCGCGGGAAGCCAAAGCTATCCGTCGCCGGCCGCCGAGGAGAATGCCGACGGCTCGACGACGGTCTATTTCGGGCCGCAACAGCCCGACGGTGTCGCACGCGGTAACTGGATCCAGACAGACCCCGACAAAGGCTGGTTCACGCTCCTGCGCCTGTACAGCCCACTTCCCTCGTTCTTCGACAAGAGCTGGCGGCCGACTGAGATAGAGCCCATTCAATGACCGCACTCGACATCTGGGCGACCGGGCTAGTGGTCTCGGCGGTGTCTGGACATCGCCCAGATCGAATTTGCTCCGCGCCGCCGCCGCTATTGTTGGCCGGGAGACTATGTCACAGGTAAAACTCAGAAAATTCAGGGCGCTGCAAAAAAAGCTGCCGGGCCCGGTCGAGCTTCGGGTTTCCAATCACGAGGAGCCCGAACAGGCAACGGTTTGG
>CAZUDR010000061.1:0-12043 GCA_964618715.1 uncultured Undibacter sp.
CGGGCTCGCCATGATCGGCTGCTCGCTGCCGCATCTGCCCTAGGCGGAATCGCAAGAGATCCTGGTGGTCCAGGCGGCCCGCGTCGAGGCCGGCCAGACGTCTTCGCCCCGCGCAATGCAGACCTCTCCCGTGCCCGTTTTCCGGGGCAAAGGGAACCTGACCAGGATATAGGGCCAATGTCCGCTGATGACCAAAGGCGGACGTAAGTCTGCCCAGTGTAGGGTTTCCAAGGCTACTCAAGGGGAATCATGGTTGCCACTGCGCGATCGTCGGGTCGGTCGCTCTTGGACAATCCCTCGATGACGCCCGCACGGTCCGCGGTGTTGCGGTTCTGGCTCATTTTCCGCTTGCCATCGAGCCGTGTGATTGGCATGCGCACGCCAATTATTCCCCTGAGCTGTGACTCGATGAAGTCGGCTGGGGCGTCTGTCACCGCCCATCGTTCGGATTGCGCCTGCTCATGCAGGTTGGTTAGTCGCGTTACGACATCAAGAAGTCGGTCTTTGTCGTCGAAGAATTCGACGGGCCCGTAGGCGTGAATGGCCACGTAGTTCCACGTGGGCACGACCTTATGCGTCTGCTGCTTGGTGGGATACCAGGACGGCGTTACATAGGCGTCAGGCCCGTTGAAGATCGCCAACGCTTCGCAACGTGGCACGAGTTTCCACTGCCCATTGCCTCGCGCCACGTGCGCATAAATCGTGCCGTTCTGGCCCTCGCTCGCTTCGAGCAGCATCAAAAGTAGCGTTCCGACGAGGCCTTCATCTGTTGCGGTGACGAGGGTCGCCGACCGTGCTTCCCGCATCGCTTGATGCATATCGGCAATATCAGCAAGGCGGAAGGCGGGCGGGATGTACATCATCGTGCTCCTCTGGTGCAGCCGTCCGCTACCGGACCGATCTGAATGGCTCGCTTCGACGGCTTCCGACCTCCGGCTCGCCGAGGACGCATAAACGGATTCGTTGAACATACCGGAGAGCGCGAACGCAAAGTGGGTGTGGTGCTCCGTTCGCGGATCATGGTCAGAAGCCGTGCGGCAAGAAGTCTGCAAAACGCCCGGCAATCATGCTGCTGAATTCTGCTCCCTCCATCTGGCAGGCGGCAGCCCGAATTCGCGCTTGAAGGCCCGGCTGAAAGCCTCCTCGGACTCGTATCCGACCGAATAAGCAAGCTGGGCGATGCTCTTGCCGGTCTCACGCAAGCCATGCTTTGCGGTCTGGAGTCTCCAGACAGTGAGATACCGAATAGGCGGCATCCCCACCAATGATGTAAAGCGGTCGACGAACGCGCTGCGGGACACCCCGACTTCCTTTGCCAGCGTTTCGACCGACCAGGGCGCCGCAAGATCATGATGAATCAACGCAAGGGCACGGCCGACCTGAGGATCCCTTGCACCTTTAAGCCACCCTGCCTCTCCCTCGGCCAGCGTTGCCGAATACTCACGCACCGCTTCGGTCAACAGCGATTCCGACAGACGCGATATGATGCTCGACGTTGCCAGCCTGCCTTTGGCAAGCTCCGCGGCGGCAAAACGGACAGAGGCCTCGATCCATTCGCGTGTCGCGCCCTCGCGTACATTCGTTTTCAGCGCCTTGGGCAGCGTGGACATCAGGGCATTATGAGCGTCATCGCTGGCAAGAAATCCGCAAAAAATCTCCGTCGCAGCACCGCCACCGCCGTAAAGAATACGATGTAGCCCGCCGTCTTCCGACCGGTGAATCAACTGACCCGCGCTGACCGGCTCCAGGCCTGGCTCACAGGCCAGGGTGTGGGGAGCGTTCTGGGGGAACAGGACAATCTCTCCAGCCGTGACCTCGAACGCCGGCTGCCCCTCCACGCCGACAAGCAATTTGCCCTTGCTGACGAAGTGGTAGGTGATCATTTGAGTCGGATTTTGCAGAAAAGGCGCGCAATCGGCAGGCGCGATGCTGACTCTGATGCACCAGGGCGCCGTGAAATGGCCGGACAGGAAAACACCGCCGCTCAGCCGGACTGAACGCAGCGTCTCCGACAGCGGATCCATCGGCGCGGCCCTCAAAATTGTACGAACGATCATGTAACCCGGTCGGGCGATCATTCGCGCCGGACATTGGAGGGGATACATCAGCCCCCGTCAACGGCACTGCGAGGTTGCCGATTGAACCCGGTGGTCACGCCGGATTGAAGCCAATCCTCGAAACGGACAACCGTAAATCCTGTTCCGGGCGGCCGGTCGGCCGGTGCTCGGGGCGGGGCTGGCCACCATCCAGTCTAGCTAGCTGCGATTGCCGACAGGTCTTCCGATCCCGTCGGCAACGCGCTCCAAAACAAAAGGAAACGCAAAATGAACGCCATTGAGAAGATTTCCGGCAATGATCGCTATGAGCGGTGTGTCGAGACCTCGAAGCGAGTCCGCTGGGACATTGACAAGGACGTAATCCGTGGACGCAGTTTCGATACCGCACAGAAGTTTCTGCCGGACGGATTATCACTCTTGAATGAATTCACGACGCTCTCGGCCGATGAAAAACGCTTCGTGAGTCAGATCCAGGGCCGGACCTATGCGAACGTGTTCGGCCTGGTCGAGCGCTTCATCAACGCCAAAGTTCTGGAGCTGAGCCACGATCACTGGTTCGGCGATCAGGTCGCGCTTGAGGCGCTGGTGCGGTTCAGCGATGAAGAGCTCAAGCATCAGGCGCTGTTTCGTCGGATCGATGCGATGATAGGCGAGGTTCTGCCCGCCGGCTACCGTTTCGATATCGATCCCAACGGTGTCGCGCACGCAGTGCTCGGCAAGAGCACCTGGGCGGTGCTGGCGCTGACTTTGGACATCGAGTTGTTCACGCAGCTCCACTATCGCCAGAGCATCGAATCCGACGCCAGCCTTTCGGAGCTGTTCAAGGACGTGTTCCTGTTCCACTGGCGGGAGGAGAGCCAGCACGCCATCCTCGACGAGCTGGAATGGGTCCGCAATGACGCCGGACTGACGGCAGAGCAGCGCGACCGAGCGATTAACGAGTTCATCGAGCTGGTAGCGGCTGTCGACGGCATTCTGCAGGCGCAGGCCAAAGCCGACGCTGGCTATTTCGCGACCGCGACGCGCCGGAAAGTCGACCCGGCCGAGCTGCAGGCGGTCGAGGCGTCATTCCTCAAGGCCTACCGCTGGCAGTATATCCACTCGGGCGCTCAGCATCCGCAATTCGGAAAAGTGCTTTCCGGTCTCATTACCGAGAAGCAGGCACAGCGCATCCAGGCTGCGCTTGCGACCATTCAGTAATCCCGGCGCGGAGCTTGCACTCACCGAGCGCTCGAAAACCGGCCGATAAAGCCGCTCGGGTAGCGGGCGCCGGTGAGATGCAATCGAAACGAAATGTCCCAGCCACGTATAGCGGCCCGGTACCAAACCAAAGGTGATGTCGCCATGACGGCTCTCCCGCGGCTCTGCCGGGCTGCTCTAGCCGTAGGGCAACGTGGCGGAATTCCGGCCACGTGTACGTCGAGCGAGCGCCATCTTTCAACGACTTTGTTCAACGTTCGATGCTTTCAACAACGGCCGGCGCGCACAGAGGGCCGTTTCTCGCGCCAAAGCAAGCCTTGGGCATTGAACGCCCCCCAAATCCGCTTGGGGTCAGCTTCCGCTTTTGGCCCTATGCAGACGTTGTCTTCACCCCGACCGATGTCCGTTTTCGGGGGCAAAGCGAGCTGACATGCCGTTCATGTCTGCCTTTGACCGCCACCGACATTTCACTGTCCGGACTGAGGCATGAACGCGCCGTCAGGTGCGGAACCTGAACCCGTCGTAGAGCCAGGCGAGACAGTCGAACATGTGCGCCTCGTCCCATTCGGCGGTGACGGTCGCGTTGCGCACGTCCCGCGCCATGCCTTCGGCGTGATAGAATTTCCAGAGTGTGCGCGACTCCAGCTGCACCCGCGCCGTGCGCAAAACGCGCGCCGCCTCGAACGCGCGAAACGCCGCGGCATGGTCGCCGTCCGAACCGACCAGCTGCTCGCCGAGGCAGAGGCCGTCCTCGATCGCCATGCAGGCCCCCTGGGCGAGCGACTGCAGCGGCGCGTGGGCGGCATCGCCGAGGAGAACGACGCGGCCCTTCGACCAGTGCCGCACCGGATCGCGGTCGCCGATCGGCCGGCGCCAGCCGAAGTCGATCATGCCGACAAGGTCGCGTATCGCCGGATGCGCATCGCGGTAGGTCTGCTCGAGCTCGGCCTGGTGGGCCTTGATGTCCCCTTTTTCGGCGTGGGTCGCGCTGCGGAACACGGCCACGATGTTGAACAGCGTGCCGTGGCGCAGCGGATAATGCACGACGTGGAAGCCGGGCCCGCCCCACAGCACGACCTCGCTGCGATGCACGTCGGCCCTGACCTCGCCGATCGGCACGATCGTGCGATGCGCCACGTAGCCGGCCGGACGCGGCTCGCCATCGGCGATGAGCGTGGCGCGAACCAGCGAACGGATGCCGTCGGCGCCGACCAGCACGCGGCCGCCGAAATTGCGGCCGTCCTGCGTGGTGACCGCGACGGCGTCGCCGCGGTCCTCGAAGGCGGTGACCATGGCCTCGGGCACCAGCTCGATGCAGGACTCCTGCCGGCAGGCATCGAGCAGCACGTTGTGCAGGTCGACGCGGTGAATGATGAGATAGGGTTGCCGGAAGCGGGCACGGAACGCATCGCCGGTGCGGATGCGCACCAGTTCCCCGCCGGTGCAGCCATCGCGCATGACGAGCGCCGGCGGCACATCGCCCGCCGCCATCACCGCGTCGGTGACCCCGATGCGGTCGAAGACATGGAAGACATTGGGGCCGAACTGGATGCCGTAGCCGATGGCGCCGAATTCCGGCGCGCCTTCCAGCACGCGGCTTTCGACGCCGTGGCGCGCCAGCGCCAGCGCCGTGGTGAGGCCGCCGAGGCCGCCGCCGGCGATCAGGACAGGATCGGGTCTTGACGGCAACGCTTCGACCTCCGTGATCCGTCCGGCGGCAGCACCGGTCGGCATCGGGGCAGACTATTCGTCATCCGGCCGATGAAAAAGAGGTTCGGGTCCGCCCGCGGCGCACGGGGCGGAGGCCCTGCTGTCGCCGAAGGTTGTCTGCTTTCGGGGGTGAGACGGATCGTCGCCCGCGCGATCCGTTATCGTGACGACCCGGGCCCGGCCGGCCGCCGACGTCCGGACGATGCGCCGCCGCTCAGCGCGGGGCCTGGGGGATGTCGATGCTCTGGGGGGTGCCGGTAAGCGTCTGCATGAAGGCGACGAGGTCCGCCTTCTCCTGCGCGGTCAGTTTGAGCGGCCGCACGTCCTTGGCGCGGCTCGGGCGGTCGATGCCGCCCCGGTCGTAGAGCTCGACGACGTCCTCGAGCGTGGCCTCGGCGCCGTCATGCATGTAGGGCGCCCGCCGCGCCACGTCGCGCAGCGTCGGCGTCTTGAACGCGTAGCGCAGCGACACCGAGCTGGGGAACAGCTTGCCGCGGCCGAGGTCGTCGCCCTTCGCGCTGCCGATGTCGTGGAACGAGGCGTCGGTGAAGGCCCAGCCCATGTGGCAGGCGGCGCAGTTGGCCCTGGTGTTGAACACGTCGAAGCCGCGCTTGGCGGATTCGCTGATCGCCTTCTCGTCGCCCCTGATCCAGCGGTCGAACGGCGCCTCGCCGGAGACGATCGAGCGCTCGAAGGTGGCCAGCGCGAGCTCGACCTTGCGCGGCGTCACCGGGCCCGGGCCGAAGGCGGCATTGAACATCTTCACGTAACCGGGAATGGCGGAGAGCCGTTTGACCGCTTCGTCCTTGGGCAGGCCCATGTTGTTGGGCGAGGAGATCGGGCCCCAGGTGACCGCCTCGAGATTGCGGAAGTGGCCGTCCCAGGCGAGCTTCGGCACCCAGGCGACGTTGAGCAGGGTCGGCGTGCGCAGCGGCAGTTCCTTGACGCCGACGGCGCGCGGCAGGCCGTCCTGCCAGGACAGCGCCGGATTGTGGCAGCCGCCGCAGGACTTGGTCTGCGTTCCCGACAGGATCGGGTCGAAGAACAGGGTGCGGCCGAGCTTCGACTTGGCTTCCGAATACGGATTGGCCTCGGGGTAGGGGATCGCCGTGGGCCGCTCGTACTTCGCCTTCCAGATCGCGCGGCTGTAGGGCCTGTCGGCGGCGTCGCCGGACAGCGCGCTCTGCGCGCACAGCACGAAGGTCAGGCAGGCAGCCGCGCCGCCCGCACCCGCAACCATTGCCGTGCGCCAGGAGTTCGCCATTGGCGCGATCCTTTGGCGGAAAGCTGAAGATGTCGTTAACGATGTGGCTGATTTTGACGCGGCGGCCGGTCACGCCGCCCTGGGCGGCGCGCGCTGCATTCTCCGCATTCTGTCCGCCTCATCCCGAGGAGCGGCCGAAGGCCGCGTCCCGAAGGATGGGGCGGCCCCATGCTTCGAGACGCCTGCCGCGGCTGGCGCCGTGGCAGGCTCCTCAGCATGAGGCCGACAGGAAGCCTGCGTAACGATGATCCACAGATGAGGAAGCGGCGTCACGCCAGCGCGATGCACTCGATCTCGATGTCGAACTCGAGCGGCCAGGAGCCGACCGCGACGAAGGTGCGGGCCGGCGGGTCCTTGGGAAAGTAGCGCGCGTAGATGGCGTTGACGGTGGGGAAGTGTGCGGCGTTGGCGATGTAGATCACCACCTTGACCACCTTGTCGAGCGAGGAGCCGGCCGCCTCCAGCGTCGCCTTGACGTTCTCCAGCGACAGTTCGGTCTGCACGCTGATGTCGCCCTTGACCACGGCGCCGGTCTCGCGGTCGAGCGGCGGCAGGCCGGAGACGAAGACGAAGCCGTTGGCCTTCACCGCCGGCGACAGCGGTGCCTTCACTTTTGCCAGCGCCTCGGTGATCGGGCTGATTTTGATGACTTCCTTGCTCATGACGCAGCTCCTCGGGCGGGGTGGGGGATCTCTCGCCACGGATGATAGCGCGTCCCGCCCGGCTTTATCTCCGCCTCCCCCCGGGGAGCGCCGCGAAGCGGCGCATCCCGAAGGATGAGGCGGCCGCATGCTTCGGGACGCCGCCGCGGCCGGCTCACAGCATGAAGCCGAGGGAGCGCAGTATCGCAAAAGCCGACTCGGCCATTGGCCGACTTCACCCCGCGTACCCCGGCAGCCCGGAAAAAAATTTTCGTGTTCCCGGAACCGGGGCGCCTCCCGCCTCCTTTACCGTCATGACACGCCAAGGGAGGAGGTCGGCCCATGTGGATCAACCTGTTTGCCCTTGCCATCGCGGCGGCGCTCGGCCTTGCCGTGCTGGCAACCCTGATGGCCGGTCAGGACACCGCGTCCGGGAGGAGCGTTGCGTAGCCGGTCCGTCGCGCCGGCGTGTTGCGTACCAGTGAGCGAGTTGCAAGGGGCCGCCGGCCGGCGTTGCCGCATGCGCGGTATCGGCCGGTGGCCTGTACCCGTCCTTGCCCGGAAACGCACGCAAGCGGTTGCCCGGATTTCGCTTGCGCGGGAGCGAACGAGGCGGGCTGCGCGCGCCCGGATTTCCCTGCGCCTCATGCTGAAAAGCGAGCGGCCGCAGGCCGCATCTCCCCCGCCTGCGCGCCGAGGGCGGGCGGGCCTAGTCGCCGAGAACCTGAATGCGCGTGATGTGCATGAAGCCATACCGGTTGTCGCGGGTCCTGACCTGCCACCAGTTGCTTCTCTGCTCGTAGGTGAAAAAGACCTCCTTGTCCGGCACCTTCGCCACGATCTGTCCTTCCCGGCTCGGCATCGAACGCACATAGGTGAAGCCGTCCGGATCCTTGATCACGGCCCGCAACCTGAATTTGTCGGACTCGTCGCTGTTGTTGCCGCCCTTTGAGAAAACGAGACTGTAGCCGCCGAAGAGCAGTGCTCCGGCCACGCCGAAAGCGCCGATTTTCTTGAGCACTTCGAGTTGCTCGACCGGTGACTTTTCGGCCAGGTCGGCAAACAGCGCCTTCACCCAGTTCATCATGAGGCGGCACGCCTCTGCAGGTGTTGGGAGGCAATAGTACAACATCGGCAAGGATCTGCCACCGGGAACAGGGGGCAGGAGCGGTCCGGGGCGCCCGGCCATGCGGTCGTGAATCGAGCCGTTGCCGTTTCGCGGCCCCGCGATCGGCTGCCGATCGCGGAATGCGACAGGTTGTCGGCCATGCCCGGGGCCGGTCATGCGGCGCGGCGTGGCGGGGCAGGACCGGAGGCCCGAACCGGGCGCATGACAACCCCGTCCGTCAAAATTCTGCTGCCTTGTGGTTCTGCTCACACTCCGGCTTGCGGCTGCAGGGTATCGTCATGGTGGCTGCACCCGGCCAAACGGGCGCAGCCCCGGAACATGGCGAGCCAGCCTACCCGCGCGCAGAGCGGGCTGTGGCCGAGATAAACCCGAAAGGATGAAACTGGCTGGCTCGCAAATACCCCGTTCATTCGTTGCGATGTCGGCTATTGGCCCGGGCAGACGCTGTGTCCGTACCGACCGATGTCCGCTTTCGGGGGTCATGCGGACCTGCAACGGACATCCGGTCGATGTCTGCTTGTGACCCGAAGCGGATATGAGTATTGCCGCGCGACAAATCGTATTTGATTGCAGGCCCGAATTGAACTCACTGAAATTCCATCGTGTCAATTCGATCGGAATTGACTTCCGGGCGCCGCACGAGATTGCCCGCATTGAGTTCGTCAATTTGTTCATCGATTTTCCGAACCACGTATTGCGAGAACGGCCCCAAATGAAGGTAAAGCGCAATCAGTGCTACTAGCCAGCGGGCCGATTGCGGATTATCCGACACGCATTTTGAAAGTGTGGGCCAGAAAATCTCGCGTGGTTCAGGCAATCTAGCAATGATCCGGCTGACAATTTTTGAAGCGTCATACCTTTGTCGGGAATCGGTGGCTGCGGTCCGGCGGGTTCGACGAGAATTGTCGAGCAAGCTCGCCAGGCGCTCCACGCGTCCAGCAAAAGCTGCCGGATCGTAGACTTTTTCAAGTACGCGTTTGTAGTCGAGAAGTATCTCTTGCCTCGGGCGCAGGGTGTCGAAATTCAATCCATGGGTGCACTGATCTGCAGAGCCCGCCAGATACGAATCTGGCGTGGGATGCAAGCGGCCCTCTTTCTCAAGCCGGCGTGTCAACTGTGTATTGGGCAGGGCATAAAGCAGGCCAACCATGCACACCGGAATCGCGGCATCCTCTATTAATTGGATCATGCTGTCTGAGATCGAACCCTTTTCGCTATCGAAGCCGACGATGAATCCTGCTGTCACGAACATGCCCGCTGCGTAGATTTTGTGAATGGATTCGACCAAACTCCGCCGGGTATTTTGCTTTTTCCGCATAGCGACCAGCGTATCGGGTTCGGGACTTTCGATGCCGACGAACACGCCGACAAAATTGGCCTCGCTCATCGCCTGCAAGAAATCATCGTCATCCGCCAGATTGATCGAAGCTTCGGTCGTGAACTCGAAGGGGTAATCGTGCTGTTCGAGCCACGATTTCAGCTCCCGAATGAAGGTCCTGACGGCCTTCTTATTGCCGATAAGATTATCGTCGACAAAATCGACATGGCCGCGATAGCCGAGCCGATACAGCTCTTCGAGTTCCGCCAGCATTTGGGAATTGGTCTTGGCTCGCGGAACGCGGCCGTAAAGCTCTATAATATCGCAAAACTCGCAAGTGAATGGACAGCCACGCGAAAATTGCACGCCGACATGCAGGTAATAGTCGAAATTGAGCAGGGAAAAACGCGGGATCGGGCTTTTAGTCACATCGACCGCAAACTTCTCGGCTTCGAAGAGGCCCTCACGCGTTCCTGCTTCCCAAGCTGCGATGAAAGCATCGATGATACCCTCAGCTTCGCCAAGAACGCGGAAATCGGCACTCTCATAGATATGGGGGGTTGACGTGACGGCAGGCCCACCGACGACCACCGGTTTTCCTTTTGTATGGCATAGGTCGATAACTTCGAGCGTGTCGGGTTGCTGTGGCAACATGCCTCCCGTCATCACCAAGTCCGCCCATTCAAGGTCTTCGCCCCTGAGCTCCTCGGCGTTGCGGTCAACTAGGCGAACGGCCCATGAAGAGGGCAGCATGGCCGCCACGGTAATCAAACCAAGCGGTGCCGCGGGATAGCGCGCCCCGAAAAGTTCGCAGGTCGCCGAAAAATTCCAAAACGTATCGGCGGCAAAACGCGGGTAAACCAATAAAACATTGCACGAACTTGGCGACATAGATTATGCGCTATTTTCAAACGACCATTTGGCTGAAGCAAATATGTGGGAACATTCAGCTCGTGCGGGTAGAATTCAATTATAGCTGTTCTTACAGTCTATGCTAGACGAAATCGCCGGGATTGGTTTCGGGGACTCCCCGCCGCTGAAAGGCATGCACACAGCAGGCTAGAATGTCCGGTTATGGCCCTTGGCAGACATGTCATTCGCGCGCGCTGATGCCCGCATTCAGTCCTGATGCGGACCTGTCGCGAACCTGCCGGCGATGTCTGCTTGTGACCCGGAGCCGAGGCAGGGTCCGGTTCAACATTCCGCGACAGCCAGCGACTGTCCCTGCCTGATCTGCGTTTTGCGACCACGCCAGGCGGAAGCCGGCCGGCCATCATTTATTTGCGGGTGGGTGAACCAGCCCACATACGTTTCGTCCGCGTGCGCCCAGAATACAAACCGCAAGGCAGCTTTGGGGTGACAGGCCCTTACGGAGCAGGCGCTGTTCGGCCGGCGCCCGGGCCCGGTCTTCCCCAGAGACGACGTAACGCATCGATGGCACGAACACACCGGTCATACGGGGCACGCTATGCTCAAGAGATTGTTGCTTGGCGCACTGCTGATGACCCTGGGCCTGGCCAGTCCGGCCAGCCTGGCTGCCGCCGCGGAGAGGACCCCGTCCGGTATCATTGATCCTGCGATGGTCGTCAGGGTCACGGACTGGCTCGCTGCGAACTTCAATCTCCGGACGGCCGTGCCGCCGCGATTCGCGCTTGTATCGACGTCCGAGATCGTCGCCATTCGCTATCGGGACTCCGCGCGGCCTCAGGCTGCGGCCAGTGGCACCCACGCCGGCAGTTCCGAGTCCACCGTTGTTGCGGTCTATGACGACAGGACGGGGACGATCTACCTGCCCGAAGGCTGGCGCGGGGAAACACCGACCGAGCAGTCCATCCTGGTGCACGAACTGGTTCACCACCTGCAGGACCGGTTGCGGCTCAGCTACAGGTGCCCGCAGGAACGCGAGAGGCTTGCCTACATGGCGCAGGAGCGCTGGCTCGGCCTGCACGATCTTTCGCTCCGGAGCGAGTTCGGAATTGATGCGTTCACGCTCCTGCTGCACACCAAGTGCATGCACTGAACATGGTCAGCGCAATGCTGCCGATGTCCGGTTATGACCCAAATCGGACGTTGCAAAAGCGCAAGGCGGCTGATCAAACTCGCCCCCTGGGCCGATTCGCCGCCGCTTCCGGCCCCACGATCCATGCTCAATGATCAGATAACGGCACCACCGAATGCACTATCTCGTCTATGTCAGCCAGGCTGCCAAACCCATGGATGATGCCGGGCTTGAAGCCATCCTCGATGCAAGCCGCAAATACAATAGCGAGCAGAACGTCACCGGTTTGCTCATCTATCGCTACACGCCCGACACCAGGAGCGGCCATTTCATCCAGATGCTGGAGGGTGACGAACGGCGCGTGCGCGCGCTCTATGACAAGATCAAGCGCGACAAACGCCACCATACCAAGATCGTGTTGAGCGAAGGCGAGATCCCGGATCGCTTGTTCGGCGAATGGGCGATGGGTTTCAAGAACGTCGATGACGATCTGCTGGCAAACCTGCCGGGATATGTCCGTCTCGGCGAGGCATCGTTCGACGTGAAGGCATTCTCGAATCCCGGCACGCGCGCGCTCGAACTGCTCAGGTTCTTCTACGACGCCCCCTGACCGGTTCAGGGCCGGCGGACCGGCCTCAAAGCCTCCAGGGGCTTCGGCCGCTTCGTGTCGTGAACTCCCATCCCGCCAAACTTGCTCCCGGAGTTGTAAAAGGTCGTTGACGGCC